>NZ_JBHXBO010000093.1:0-15805 GCF_042726775.1 Oerskovia sp. NPDC060287 | reverse complement strand
CGTAGCCTTCGGTGGTCGCCGGCACCACGAGCCTGTCGGCGAGCCCCTGCCCGACGAACACGGGCACGTCGATCGGCTGCCCGCCCGCGCTGTTCTCCCGCAGGAGCGTCTGCCACGGCTCGGTCGTGGCCGGGTCGGCCGTGACGTAGCCGCCCACCAGCGGGTCGGCGATCGCGTGGATCTCACGGGTCTCGGTCAGCAGGCAGAGCGCGGCCATCCTGGGCGTCGCGGCAGCGCCGGCGGGCGTCAGGATCCCGTCGATCTCGGCCTTCGGGTAGCGGTCGGCATACGCGGCCTCGTAGGCCGGGACGGCGAACGAGGCGATCGTCGTGCCCGACAGGTTGACGATGTCGTCCGACATCAGCGCGTTCAGGTTCGCGGCCGGGGCCGCCACGGCGACCCCCTCGAGAATCAGCTCGGGTGCGTAGGACGCCGCCCGCTCGGCCGCGAACAGCGCCGCCTGACCGCCCTGCGAGTGCCCCCAGAGCAGCAGGCGGTCGCCGACCCCGCCGTCCGGCAGCCCTCGCGCCGCTCGCGCGATGTCGAGGACGCTGTTCGACTCGGGCACGCCGAGCAGGTACGAGGACGCGCCGTCGACACCGAGGCCCGGGTAGTCGGTCGCGGCGATCGCGTAGCCCGCCGCGAGCAGCTCGTGCAGTCCCTCGACCAGCTCGAAGGGGTCGAGGGCGAGCGAGGGCGCGCACCGCCGCGCTGCGCCCGTGGTGGGGTGCGCCCACGACACCAGGGTGCGGCCGCCCTCGGGTGCAGGTCGGTCGGGCACGACGACCACTCCCGACACCGCGACGTCGTCACCCGCGAGGTCCCGCGAGTGGTAGAGGACGCGCCACGCGAGCGACCCCTCGGGGGCGCTCGCGATCGGTTCGCTCCGGATGATCGTCCCGGGCGCCGCCTCGGCGAGGGGCGTGGGCGGCACGTAGAACGGCGCGTCGGTGGCCTGCTCGGCACGGCCCTCGACGACCCGCCGGACCGCGTCCGCGGCGAGCAGCGCGAGCACGATCGCGACGGCCGCGAGCAGCACGAGGACCGGGCGACGGACATGCGTGCGCACAGCACCCTCCTCTTCCGTGCGGGGAACGCCGTCAGGAGCTCTCCTGCCCGACGGCGCCGCTCACCTCAGGCGTCGGCCGTCGCCTCCTTGTCGTTCGTGGCCCCACCGTTCGAGGAGCGCCCACGACCGGAGAGGGCGATCTCCTTGGCCGTGGGGATCTCGTCCTCCATGGGCGGGTCCTTGCGGCGCAGCTTGCTGAAGACCGCCCAGGCGACGGCGACGAGGGGGACCGAGACCACGGCACCCAGGATCCCTGCGATGAACGTTCCGGACGTGACCGCGAGCGCGACCACGACGGGGTGCAGCGAGACCTGCTTGCCCATGACGAGCGGCTGGAGGATGTGGCCCTCGAACTGACCGATGAGCGCGATGAAGATGCCGACGAGGGCTGCATTCACGACCCCGTTCGCCGCCAGCGCGACGACCATGGCGATGACCATGGCCGCGGGCGCACCGATGAGCGGGATGAACGCGCCGATGAACACCAGGACCGCGAGCGGCGCGGCGAGGGGGACGCCCAGCACGACGAGCACGATCGCGGCGAGGATCCCGTCCGCGAGCGCGATGATGACGGTCCCCCGGGCGTAGCCCGAGAACGTGTACCAGCCCGCTCCCCCGGCCACGGTCCACGTCTCGCGCGAGCGGGCCGGCAGCTGGTTGAGGAACCAGGTCCACATGTCCTTGCCGCGGGCCAGGAAGAAGATGGTGCAGAAGATCGCGAGCGCGAGGACCGCGAAGGCCTCGAACACCGAGCCGGCGCTCGCCGCGGCCTGGCTCGCGATGTCGCCGCCGTGCTCGGTGATCCACTTGCGACCGTTCTCGATCCAGGTGTCGACGTCGTCGGACGTGATCGTCACCGGCAGGGGGCCGTGCTCGAGGAAGTCGAAGATCTTCTCGATGCCGGTGTTGAACTGGCCCGCCAGCTTGTCCCACTGACCCGCGACCGACGTGATGACGTAGGTCAGCAGGCCCCCCAGCACCAGGAACGCCGAGAGCAGCGCGAGAGCCGTGGCGAGTCCTCGCGGCATGATCTTCGCGTACCAGTCCGTCACGGGGCGCAGGACCGAGGTGATGACCAGGGCCAGGAAGACCGCGATGAACACGATCTGCACCTGGGCGGTAGCGTAGAAGATCACGCCGATGCCCGCGATGAGCAGCAGGAGGCGCCACGACCAGCCCGCGCTCGTCCGCAGCCAGGACGGCACCGTGTCGTCGTAGCCGACGACCGAGGGGTTCCGCCGGGCGCCCGCGACCTTGCGCGCCGCAGGGCTCGCGCCCGCGAGGTGCTTGACCGACGCCGAGGGGCGATCACCCCCGCTCCCCGTGCTCGACGCCGCAGCGCCGTCCGGTCGTGCGTCCTTGTCCTCGGCCACGAGCACCCCATCCACTGACGATCCGGTAGGCGAAACCACCCCTGACCTGCACCGACCGGTGCCCGGGGACCAGGGTCGCTCCCCAGTCTGCCCCACGGACCCGATGCACGCTTGGCGCCCGGAACGTGTTATGTTTTTCCCCGCAAGGCCCCCGGCGGGAACGCCGGGACCTGACACCTGTCCGGGTGGCGGAATGGCAGACGCGCTAGCTTGAGGTGCTAGTGCCCTTTATCGGGCGTGGGGGTTCAAGTCCCCCTCCGGACACTCGTTGAGACAGCGAACCGCGAAGCGGACCAGGGAAACCTGGGCCCGCTCCGCTGTTCTGTCTCGAGCCCACCAGGACCAGGCCCCACCACCTGCGACGACGGCCCTTTTCCACCCTGCGTGCACGGGCCTCGGCCCGCCTGGACCGACTAGGCTGTGGACTCGATCCGCGCAGCGGTCACGACCGGAGAAGAGGGCTTGTGAGGCACACCAGCAACCGAACGCGAGGCGGTTCCGGCGGTGGTGCGGTCTCCGCGGCCTTCGGGGTGCTGGGCGAGCTGCTGATCACCCTCGGCGTGATCTTCGGCCTGTTCGTCGTGTGGCAGCTGTGGTGGACCACGGTCCAGTCGAACCAGGCCGCCCAGACGATCATGACGCAGTTCCAGGAGTCGCTTCCGGAAGCCCCTCAGGTCGCGGGCGAGCTGCGTACCGACGCTCCCCCCGTCCCGGAGGCCGTCGCCGAGGGCGAGACCATCGGCGCGCTCGTCGTCCCCGCCTGGTACGGCAAGACCGACAACACCATGCCGATCGTCCAGGGCACCACGACCGCGCTGCTCAACAAGGCCGTCGCCGGTCACTACACGCAGACCCAGCAGGTCGGCGAGGTCGGCAACTTCGCGCTCGCCGGGCACCGGCGTACGTACGGCAACTCGTTCCGCTTCGTCAACGAGCTCGTCGAGGGCGACCAGGTCATCGTCGAGACCGCGACCACCTGGTACGTGTACGAGGTCACGGGCCACGAGATCGTGCTGCCCAGCCAGGTCGACGTCATCGCCCCCGTGCCCAACCAGCCCGGCGTCGAGCCCACCGAACGGCTCCTGACCCTCACGACGTGCCACTCCCCCACGCTCGGGGAGTTCGGCAACTCCCACCGATGGATCACCTACGCCAAGTTCGTCGGCTGGATGGACCGGGCCGACGGGATGCCCGAGCAAGTCCTCAACGACCCAGGAGTGCAGTGATGTACGGGTGGATCTTCCGGCACCTGCCGGGCAACCGCTTCGCCAAGGTCGTGCAGTCGCTGATCCTGGTCGCGGCCGTGGTGCTCGTGCTCTTCACATGGGTGTTCCCGTGGGTCGCCGAGACCTTCAACGTCAACGGCGACCCGAACTTCGACTGAAGCGCGTGGGGTGCTGACGATGCGAACGGTGCAGCATCCGGTGTGCCGACGGACCACCGTCACGAAGTCGTGGTCTCCTGGGCGGCATGCCTCTGCGCTTCCCACGCCCCCTTCGCCCTGGTGACCGCATCGGGGTGACGAGTCCCTCGGCCGGCGTCGGCGAGCTCGGACGATCGCGCATCGACTACTCGATCGGCTGGCTCCGGGCACGAGGGTTCGAGGTGGTCGTGGGTGAGTGCATGAGCGCAGACCGGTGGGTCTCCGCACCGAAGTCACAGCGGGCCGCGGAGCTGACCAGCATGCTCACCGACCCGGCGGTTCGTGCAGTCATCCCACCCTGGGGCGGTGCTGGGACCGCCCTCGACCTGCTCGACCAGCTCGACTACGAGGCCATCGCACAGGCAGAGCCGACGTGGGTCGTCGGCTACTCGGACTCCTGTTCGTGGATGGTGCCGCTGACGCTCCGGTCCGGGTTGGCGACGCTGCACGGCGACAACCTCGCTGACACACCGTACGAGACGCTCCCCGGTCTCGTTCACTGGCTCGACCTGGCGATGTCCGACGGCGGCGTCACGCAGTCCGACAGCGGGGTCGCAGCGAGCTGGAGCCCGCTGTCGGACGCGTCCGCGACCGAGTGGCTCGACAAGAAGCCCAGCAGCTGGGACCTGTACGGCCCCGCGCCCACCCTGGACGTCACAGGAACGCTGATCGGAGGGTGCATCGAGGTGCTGTCCGGGATCGTCGGCTCGCCTTATGGCGATGTCCGGGCGTTCGGGCGCAGGTTCGGACCACTCCTCGTCTACCTCGAGGCAGCCGAAGAATCTGCGTTCACCATCTGCCGGTACCTCCACCAGCTCCGGTACGCCGGCTGGTTCGAGAGCGCCGCCGCAGTACTCGTGGGCAGCACACGGGCACCAGGTGGGACTACCGACGGTGGACTGTCGCAGCGCGACGCCGTCGTCGACGCCCTCGCCGACCTTGACGTCCCCATCGTCTTCGACATGGAGATAGGCCATGTACCTCCGCACCTACCGTTGCTCAACGGCGCACAGGCGCGGGTGGTGATCGACGAGGCGGAGCGGAGCATCGTCCAGTCCTGGCCGAGCACCAGTCGCTAGCCTGCCCTCGTGAGCGGTCCCTCCCGAGTGCCCGCCATCTCCGCCGGCGGAGCGGAAGGTCTGATGGGCGCCCGGCCCCGGCGTCGGCACGCTCAGTCGAGGCAGAACTCGTTGCCCTCGACGTCCTGCATCACGATGCAGGACTCCTCGTCGTCGTCGGCCGGGAGCAGGCGCACCCGGGTCGCGCCCAGCGCGACCAGCCGCGCGCACTCGGCCTCGAGCGTGGCGAGGCGCTCGGCGCCCACGAGCCCGGTGCCGACCCGCACGTCGAGGTGCACGCGGTTCTTGACGACCTTGCTCTCCGGGACGCGCTGGAAGTACAGGCGTGGGCCGACTCCGGTGGGATCCTGGCAGACGAACGCGGCCCCTCGGTCGGCAGGAGGCAGGGTGTCGGCGAAGTCCTCCCACGTGGCGAACCCCTCGGGCGGCGGTGGGACGACGTACCCCAGCACCTCGCACCAGAAGAGGGCGACGCGCTCGGGTTCTGCGCAGTCGAAGGTGACCTGGAACTGCTTGACCGATGTCATCGGGCCACGATATCCGCGGGTCCTCCGTCGAGGACGCCCGGTCGCCTCGCGACACGCCAGCGGCGCAGCCCGTCACCCGGCCGTGGCCACCTCGGGCCTGCGCCGTCGCTCCCGTCGGAGACGACGCTCGGCGCGCTCGTCCCGGGTGTACTCCGCGGCGTCCTTGCTCGAGAGCGTGAGCAGCACCAGGATGTCGAGCGCCACGGTCAGCAGGGTCGTGCGGAACGTGATCTGGTCGCCGGAGACGGCCCAGCCCACGAACGAGGACGTCGTGCTGATCGCCGCCAGCACCATGACCAGGGCACGCGCCCACGTCCGGCCCTTGAAGACCCGCCAGGCCAGGAAGAGCTGGAACAGGGCGACGAGCGAGAGCAGCACCACGACCACGACCAGCAGCGGGCCCGACGCCTCGTCGATGTCCTGCTGGGTCACGTCGCCGCCCAGGAACAGTGACCTCAGCGTCTGGTCCCAGTGCAGAGCGAGGTTCGCGAGCCAGATCAGGTCCGCGACGACACCGAGCACGACCAGCAGCGCGCCGGCCGTCGTCGCGGCCGGGCGGCGAGGCTTCTGCGCAGCGGTGTCCACGACCGGCCCGGTCGGGGCAGCCACGGCACGGACGTCGACGACGGGGAGGTCGCCGTCGGTCCTGATCGCGTCGCCGCCGCCGTTGCGCGCGTGGTAGCCCGTCGAGAAGTCCTCGATGACCTCCACCTCGACGCCGACGTCGGCGCCCCGGAGCGTGGCCACGACGTGGTCGCGCTCCTGGTCGGTGTCCGCCTCGATCTTGTGCGTGACCTGGAGCGTGAAGAGCGAGAACCCCACCGACCGGTCGTAGGTCCCGGCCGCGAGCCAGTCGACGCGGCGGCCTCCCGGCAGCGGCCAGTCGGGCGGGCACCGCCAGAAGCGGATGTGGTGGCGGCGCGACGGGTTGCCCTCGACCTCCTGCTGGTACGCGAAGTCCTGCTGGCGCCCGAACAGGAACAGCGGGCTCACGGGAGCCTGGTCGTAGCTGCGGCGGCTCAGCGTGGCCGCGACGATGCGTCCGCTCGAGGCCAGCGTGACGTCGTCCGCAAGGGTCCACCCCGCGGCCTCCATCGCGGCACGCACCTGGCCCTCCTCGCCCAGCAGGGCCAGGTTGACGGGATCGCCCAGCAGGCCGTTCGCGGTCCGCGTGCGACCGATGAAGTACTCGGGCACGTAGAGCGCCGTGAGGATGCGGTGCAGGCGCGGCAGCGCCAGGTAGGCGATCACGAGCCACACCCCGACGACGTAGAGGACCGTGAGCCAGCCGATGTGGATCGACTCGCTGAGCACGAGCCATGCGAGCCACACCGCCGCGAGGCCCGCGAAGACGAAGAAGAACCCGTCCCCCAGCTCCACGATCCGGTGGCTCGCGCCGCGACGACGTGCCGGTCCGGCGGTCTGGACCGCGGAGCCGACGGCGTCGGGCGCGCTCTGGCGGGTCACGTTCCCACCCTAGGGCGCGGGGCCGGATCAGGCCGGGCGAGCGGCGCGGGGCGTCACCCGACCATCGCCAGGAACTCCGCGGGCGTGACGATGCGCACGCCCAGGTCCGTGGCCTTGACGTACTTGCTCGAGGTCGAGGGCTCCGAGACGAGCAGGCTCGTCGCGGAGGACACCGACGAGGAGGCCTTGCCGCCGTTGGCCTCGACGAGCTCGGCGACCGTGGTCCGCGAGTAGCCGGGGACCGAGCCCGACACCACGACGGTCATGCCGGCGAGCGGGAGGGTCGCGGTCTCGGCCGGGTCCGGCGCGGTGCCCGTGTGGACACCGGCCGCTGCGAGTCGTGCGAGGACCCCGCGGGCCTCGAGGTCGTCGAGCCCCTCCCGGATCGCCGCGGCTCTGATCGGACCGATCCCGTCCACGGCAGCCAGGTCCTCGACGCTCGCGGCGCGCAGCAGGTCGAGCGTGGGGATGGCGGCCGCGAGACGTCGGCCCATGGTGCGTCCTGTCATGCGGATGCCCAGCGCGGTGATGACCCGGTTCCAGGCCGCGTCCTTGGCCCGCTCGATCTCGGCGGCGATCTTGACGGCGTTCTTGGCGCCGAGCATGCGGCCCTCGCCGAGCGGCAGCGACGTGAGGGTCTCGGCGTCGAGCGAGAAGAGGTCGGCCACGTCCGCGACGAGGCCCTGCTCGACGAGGGACTCGACGATCTCCGTACCGATGCCCTCGATGTCCAGGGCGTCGCGGCTTACGGCGTACCGGATCGTCGCCCCGACCGACAGGCTCGGGTCGGTCGAGCGCCACAGCAGGGTGCTCTTGTCCCACTCGCCGCCGTTCGGGTCGGTCGCGGGCGGGGTCCAGGGCGTCGAGTCGGCCGGGCGCTCGTCCAGGACCACGGACTCGATGTACGGGATCACGTCGTTGGCGCGCTTGACGACCACGGTGTCGCCGACCCGCACGTCCTTCTCGAGCATCCAGGTCGCGTTGTGCCCAGTCGCGAACGTGATGGTCGTGCCGCCCACGAACACGGGCTCGACCTCGACGCGGATCGCGAGGCGCCCGGTACGTCCGACGCCGGTCGTGATCGCGACGACCCGGGTCACGGCGGTCTCGGCCTCGTACTTGTAGGCGACGGACCACCGCGGGGTGCGCGACCCGGAGCCGAGCCGCTCACGGTCGGCGTCGAGGTCCGCCTTGACGACGATCCCGTCGATGGGGAACCCGAGGTCCGGGCGACGCTCGGCGAGCGCGGCCACGGCCGAGCGCACCGCGACCGTGCCCGGCTCCCCCGTCAGGGTCACGGGCTCGCCTCCTGCGAGCCACGGGGCCAGCGCGCGGGCGGTGCCGACCCCGGCCTGCTCGACCACCGTGAGCCGGGCGCTGTACGACGGGTCCGCCACGGTCGCCTGCGCCTGGTCCACCGGTACCACGTCGTACGCCGCGAACGTCAGGAGCCCCGCGTACGCCGCGTCCCCCTTGCGCAGGATGCCGGCGGCGGCGTTGCGCGGGTTGACGAACGGTGCCCCGCCCAGCCCTGCGCGGGCCTCCTGAGCGGCGGGGAACCGCGCGTCGGCCATGAACACCTCGCCTCGCACCTCGACCGACAGGTCCGCGCCCGCGAGCCGCGCAGGGAGTCCCTCGAGCGCGAGCCGTCGGACCCGCTCGGTCACGTCCTCGCCTGTCCGGCCGTCACCGCGCGTGGCCACCAGGTCCAGGCGCCCGGCGCGGTAGACGGCCCGGATCGCGAGCCCGTCGAGCTTGGGTTCGACCACGACGGGGCCGTCGATCGCGAGCACCAGGGCGTCGAGCGCGTCGAGCGTGGGCGCCTTGTCGAGCGACCCCATCATCGTGGGGTGCTCGACGTCGCCTCCGGCGGACTGGCCCGCGGCCACGGCGTCGAGCAGGTCGGTGAACCGCCCTGCGAGCGAGGGGTCCGCGGCCACGGCGATGCGCAGCTGCTCGATGCCCGAGTCGTACTCGGCGTCCGACATCCGGAGCTCGTCGGTGTCGTAGTAGGCGCCGGCGGCGGCGCGCAGGCTCTCGGCCAGCGCGGTCAGGTCGGTGTCGCTCATCTGCATGCCCTTCGCGTGTGCGTGCTCGCACCCTCGTGCCGGGCCGGTCGACCCGCGGGGTGCAGTCTTGCGCACGCCACCCACGCGCACCGGTCGTCGTCCTCCAGGGGGCTCCTGCAGGACGAGCCGGGTCAGACCGAGCAGTCGCAGACCGGGTTGAACTCGACGACCTGGTCTCCGAGCTCGGGGTGCGCCCAGGCCTGGGCCTCCGCGAGCGAGGCGAACCGGCGTCCGGCGAGCCGCCCGTCGGCGAACAGGACCCCGGCCTCGACCTGGTCGCGCACGTCGTCGTCCGCGTCGAGGTCCGGCACGTCCCGGTCCGGTGCGGTGTGCGTCGTGGCGCTCATGGTGCGTCCTTCCCGAGGGCCGAGGCTTCTTCCAGTATGGCTCCGGTCGCGCGGCGTCAGTAGGCGGTGTGGGTCCAGAGGTGGAACAGCGCGTAGGCACGGACCGGCGACCATGCCTCGGCCGTCCGTGCGGCCGCGCGCGCGTCGATCCCGCCGAGAGCCTTGCGGAGCACCAGGTCGCCGGGCACGAACCCGTCGCGGTCGCCCAGGACCTTGACCGAGAGGTAGTCGACCGTCCACGGCCCGATCCCGGGCAGCGCGAGCAGCCGCGCTCGGGTGTCCGCGAGCGCCGCGGGGTCGTCCGCGACGTGGGGCCCGAGCGCGAGCCCGTCCGCGCAGGCGGCAGCGAGAGCGAGCAGCGTGCGGGTCCGGGCACCCGTGATCCCGACGGCGGACTGCAGCTCGGCGGCCTGGGCGCCCGCGAGCATGTCCGGGTCGGGGAACAGGCGCAGGCCGTCCGCGCCCACGACGCCCGCCTCGCGACCGTAGGCGGCCGCGAGCCGCCCCGCGAAGGTCCGGCACGCCGCGAGCGAGACCTGCTGGCCCAGGACGGTCGTGACGGCGGCCTCGAACCCCGACGGGTGCCCGACGACGCGCAGTCCCGGCCGTCGGGCGAGCAGGGGCGCGAGCACCGGGTCGGCCCCCAGGACCGTGTGCACGGTCGCGAGGTCGGCGTCCGCGTCGAACCACCGGGCGACCAGGGCACAGACCTCGTCGGCGCCCGGCCCGCTCCCCCGCACACCGATCTCCTCGGGCGTCAGCCGCACCGTCACGGCCACGGCTCCCGCGCTCGTCTCGACGAGCCGCGTGACCTCACCACGCGCGGGGTCGGAGCGGTCGACGCCGGGCACGGCGTGCGCGACGAGCGTCGCGAGCGCCGAGGCCGCGTCGAAGGGCCCGACCACCGGGACGCGGCGCGTCCACGACCCGACGCCCACCTCCGGCGCGCCGGCCTGCGGGACGGTCGCGACGCCGTCGGGCAGCGAGGTCATGCCGCGCTCTCCAGCGCGAGCAGCAGGCGCTTGGCCTCCGGGCCGCCCGCGTAGCTGCCGCTCGAGCCGTCCGAGCGCACGACCCGGTGGCACGGCACCACGAGCGGCAGCGGGTTCTTGGCGCACGCGGTCCCCACGGCCCGCACGGCGCGCGGGCTGCCCGCCGCCACCGCGACCTGGGCGTAGGACGCGGTGCGCCCGTAGCCGATGTCGCGCAGGTGGCTCAGCACCTCGCGCCGGAAGGGCCCCGAGGCCATGGTCAGGTCGAGCGGCAGGTCGAACGTGCGGCGCTCGCCCGCGAAGTACTCGTCGATCTCGGTCGCGAGCCGGTCGAGGCGCGCCGGGGACCGCAGGACGCGCGGGCTCACGGTGCGGGCGATGCGGTCGAGCACGGCGTCGTGCCCCTCGACGTCGAACGCGATGCGTACGACGCCCTGGTCGGTCGCGGCGAGCAGGAGCGTGCCCACGGGCGTGTCGAGCGTGCGGTAGGCGACGTCGAGCAGGCCCGACGACGCCGCGTCGGCCGCGAGGCGGTCGTGCAGCCGCGCGAGCGCGGCCCGGGAGTCGTCTTCGGGCGTGGCGCCGCGGTCGAGGTCCCTCCCGAGGGAGGCGAGCAGGTCCGTCGGACGGGGCGAGGTGTCGCTCATGAGGCACTTCCCTTCGGGGTGCGGGCGGTTGAGGAAGGACGGGCAGCCGGATACGTGCGCCGCAGCGCGCCCATGCCGTCCGAGGCGGCCCGGCGCGCGGCCTCGGGGCTGCCGCCGAGGATCGACGCGACCTCCTGGTACGGCAGGCCGGCGACGTGGTGGTACGCCACGGCCTGGCGCTGCTTGGGGGGCAGGGCCGCGAGCGCCCGCCACAGGTCGTCGTCGCCCTGCTCGATGTGCTGCCCGGGGATCCCGTCGCGGCTGGGTGCGTGGACCAGCTCGGCGACGTCCGGCACCGCGACCGGTGCACGGGCCCGGCGCCGCGTGACGTCGATCGCCTTGCGGTGCGCGATCGTCACGAGCCAGGCCTCGACGTTGGCGCCCTCGTCGAGGCGCGGGTAGGCCGTGAGGGCGGACAGGAAGGTCTCGGACCAGGCGTCGTCGGCATCCACGGGACCGAGGACCGCGCGGCACACGCGCAGGACCGTGGCGCCGTGCTCGGCGACGACGTGTTCGAAGGGCTTCACGTCGGGTAGACGCACCGCACGCCCAGGACGTGAGGTGCCCTGTGCCACGGGATGCGAGACGCCATCAGAACAGCCGGCTCGCGCGGGTCTCGTCCGACTCCTCGAGGGCGAGCAGGAACTGCTTGCGCTCGATCCCGCCCGCGTAGCCCGTCAGGCTGCCGTCGGCGCCGACGACCCGGTGGCAGGGCACGACGATGCTCAGCGGGTTCTGGCCGTTGGCGGACCCGACCGCGCGGGCCAGGTTCTTGTCGCCGAGCGCGAGCGCGAGGTCGCCGTAGGAACGCGTCTCGCCGTAGGGGATCTGGGCGAGCAGCGCCCAGACCTTCTTCTGGAAGCCGTCGCCGACCGGGGCGAGCTCGAGGTCGAACTCGCGGCGGGTGCCGGCGAAGTACTCGCCGAGCTGGACGCGGACCTCCTCGAAGGCGTCGTCGTCGCGCTCGCCGAACGTCTCACCCGTGGGACGCCGCTTGTGGGCGTCGAAGTACAGGGCCCGGAGCCCGTCCGCGCCCCCGACCGCCGTGAGCTCTCCCACGGGCGAGCCGAAGATCCCGTGGCGGACGGTCCGCTCGGGCCGGTCAAGCAGCTGCGACACGGGGGTGCCTCCTGTCCGGTGCGTGCGTGCGGGCCTGGTGTCGGTGTGTCCCATGCACTGTAGACGCCAGGGTCTGACAGATCGTGAGGTCGGGTGTGGGTGCCCGCCGGGTAGGGTGTGCTGTCGCGCGGGACAGACCGCGCGAACCGCACGTGCGGGACGAACACGACTGACGGGACGAACGCATCATGATGGGTGGCCACCACGCCGCCTGCGGCGCGGCCGCATGGGTGGCGGTCACCTCGACCGCCCCGTACACGCTCGGCATCTACCCCGTCTCAGACGTCGGGGTCATCACCGGGGCCATCGTGTGCGCCGGCGCGGCCCTGCTGCCCGACGCAGACCACCACTCGGGGACCATCGCGCACTCGCTGCCGCCCGTGTCCGAGGGCGTCGCGAACGTCGTCGAGACCATCTCGGGCGGCCACCGCCGCGGCACGCACTCGATCCTCGGGATCGCGGTCTTCACCGGGCTCGCCTGGCTCGCCGGTCTCGTGACGATCGAGTCGGACACGTTCGGCACCGTCGCGATCGGGGCGGGCTTCGTGGCGATCCTGCTCGTGGCGTTCGCGCTCAAGGCCCTCAAGCTCACGCGCGGGGGCAGGCTCGGGCCGTGGATCGGGTCGGTCACGATCGCGGTCCTCATCGCCCTCCTGGCCCCCGAGGAGTGGAACTGGCTCCCGGTCGCGGTCGGGCTCGGCGTCACGGTCCACATCGTCGGCGACATCATGACCACGGGCGGCTGCCCGCTGCTGTGGCCCATCACGTTCAAGGCCCCCCGCTGGGTGCGGCGCACCAACGTGCTCAACGACATCTGGCGTCCGGGCGGGAACTTCGCGCTCCCGGTCCTCGGCAACGCGGGGTCGGTGCGCGAGTGGCTCCTGCTGATCCCCGTCAGCGCGTACGCCGTCGTCGGTGTCGTGTGGTCCTTGCTGACGCAGATGGGCTTCGACACGAGCGGCACGTACATGCTGCTCGTGCAGTCGTTCGGCGGCTGACCGGAAATACCGTTGCCTGCCCTCGCCGCCGGGTGCGAGGGTAGGCACGTCCGCCGGAGAAGGTCCGGCGCGAGCGCGTGGCCAGAGGCCGCGAGAAGGAGAGGTGTCGTGATGACCGTCGTCGTCGTTCCCCACGCCTCCACCTTCCCGAGGAGCACCGGCCTCTGACGCCCGGCTCCTCACCTCGACCGAGGAGCCCCACCGTGCACGAGCACACCGACCTTCCCGCACTCCCCCGACTCACCGGCGCGTTCGACGCCGAGGCGTTCGCCGCCTTCCACGACGACTCGTCCGACGACGCCTACCGCCGCGCCTCCTTCCCGAGCTCCGTCCAGGAGGACGCACCCGACCTCGACCCGGACCTCGACCCCGACCAGCGCTGGTCCACGTGGTCGAGCGTCGAGAAGGGCATGCGCGGCCCCGAACCCCGCCCCGAGTGGGTCGTGACCGCCGACGCCGCGATCGACACCGACCTCGGCGTCCTCAAGACGGGCAAGGAGGCCGACGTCTTCCTGCTCGAGCGGGCCGTGCCCGACGAGCCGGACCAGTTCTCGCTGCTCGCGGCCAAGCGGTACCGCAGCTCGGAGCATCGCGCCTTCCACCGGGACTCCGCGTACGTCGAGGGACGTCAGGTCCGGCGCTCGCGCGACCGCCGCGCGATCGAGCGCAAGTCCTCGTACGGGCGCGAGGCCGCGGCCGCCCAGTGGGCCAACGCCGAGTTCGCTGCGCTGACGATGCTGTGGTCCGCCGGCGCCCCCGTCCCGTACCCGGTCCAGATCGACGGGACCGAGATCCTCATGGAGTTCGTCGGGGAGCACGCGAGCACGGGTCAGGCCGACGGGTCGCCCGCGAGCCGGGTCGCCGCCCCGCGCCTGGCACGCGTGCGGCCCGACGCCGGCACGGTCGAGGGCTACTGGGACCAGGTCCGTGGCGCGATGGGGATCCTCGCCGCCCACGGGTACGCGCACGGCGACCTGTCGCCCTACAACGTCCTGGCCCAGGGCGAGCGGATCGTCATCATCGACCTGCCGCAGGTGCTCGACCTCGTCGCCAACCCGCACGGCACCGAGCTGCTCATGCGCGACTGCCGGACCATGTGCGCGTGGTTCCGCTCGCGGGGGCTCGACGTCGACGAGGGCGAGCTGTTCGCCGAGCTCATCGCGCAGGCGTGGTGAGGTCGCGCGGCACCTGACCTGGCCCGGCGTCCGGCCGGGCCCGGGGGTCCGGGAGAATGACCGGATGACCCAGAACGTCCGTGTCGCGCTCGTCGGGCTCGACTCCTCGCACGCCGACCACTACGTGCGCCTGCTGAACGTCGAGCGGCGCTTCCCGGGCGTCCGGGTGACGGTCCTCGCGGACGGCGCACCCGGACGCGTCGAGGAGCTCGCCGCGGCGAGCGCGACGGCGGGCACCCGGGTGCGCTCCGGCGTGCCCGACGACGTCGCGTCGGTCGACGCCGTGATCGTCGCCCACCGCGCGGGCCGGCTCCACCGCGCGGCAGCCCTGCCCTTCGTCCGGGCAGGGCTGCCCGTGCTGGTCGACAAGCCCTTCACCGCCTCGGTCGCGGACGCCCAGGAGCTCGTGACCGCGGCGCGCGCGAGCGGGGCCCTGCTCCTCTCGTGCTCGGCCCTGCGCTTCATGCCCGACGTCGCCCGGCTGCGTGCCGAGGTGGCCGAGCTCGGCACGGTCACAGCCCTGACCGTCACGGGCCCCGCCGACCCCCGGTCGGTGCACGACGGGCTGTTCTTCCTGGGCGTCCACCTGGTCGAGGCAGCCCGGGCACTGCTGGGAGGCGACGACGGGCTCGCGTGGGGGGAACCCGCCGTCGGGCAGGACGAGGACGGCGTGACCGCGACCGTGAGCGCGACCACGGGCGGACGCGACGTCGTCGTGCGCCTGCGGTTCGTGGACCCCGCCCTGCACCCCACCCAGCCCTTCCACGCGACGGTGACCACGACGGGCGGGTCGGTCGAGGGCGAGCTGGAGGTCGGGCCGGACTACCTCGCACCGGTCCTCGCGCACTTCCTGGCGCAGGTCGCAGGAGAGGTCGCAGCGGACGGGGCGGACGAGCTGGTCGGGCCGGTCGCGCTGCTCGCCGCGATCACCGCAGGACTCGAGCAGCCCGCCCATCTCGTGCCGGGCGAGCCCACCGCGCCTACCGTGAGGGGATGACGACCCCCACCGGCGACGCGACCGCCTACGATCACGACGACGTCCAGGCCTTCCTCAACTCGTACGGCGTGGCGCTCGCCGCCGGGGACCTCGACACGATCGCGGAGACGTACGCGTTCCCCGCCCTGGTCGTGACCGACGAGGCCTCGGTCCTCATCAGCGACGCCGAGATGGTGCGCGAGTCCTTCCGCGGCGCGGCCGAGGGCTACCGCGAGCGGGGGCTCGTCGGAGCGGTCGCGCAGATCCGGTCGCTCGGGACCACGAGCGCCGGCCTGGTGTGGGTCGACGTGCGCTGGAGCTACCGCGACGAGTGGGCGGGCGAGGCCGACACCGAGAGCTTCCGCTACCTGCTGCGGCGCGGCCGGGACACGTTCCAGATCTGCGTGGTCGTGCCTGTGGACCCGTTGGCGTGAGGGGCCAGGCCGGGCCGGTGAGGCGCGGAGGAACGGGGCCGGGCAGGGAGGGGTGCTGACGAGCGAGGTCGGCTGAGCGGGAACGGTGTGCGCTGAGCGGGAGCCGATCC
>NZ_JBHXBO010000092.1:0-15810 GCF_042726775.1 Oerskovia sp. NPDC060287 | reverse complement strand
TTTACACCCCCCGGGTTAGTTTTTGTTGGGGGGGCCCTTTGCGGGGGGGGGGTGTGTCTGGGGGGGGGGGGCGGGGGGGGGGGTGGGGGGGGGGGGCACCCCCCCCGGGGGGGTGTGCCCGGGGCGGCGGGGTTTTTTTTTCTGGTCGTGTTGGGGGGCGGGGCCCCACACCCGCGACGGCAGGCCTCTACCTCGGCAGAGGATCAGTACGTCGGGCGCCCCGGCTCGACGTCCCGCACCCACGCCAGGATCCCGCCCTCGACGTTGCGCGCGTCGACGCCCGCGGCCCGCGCGAGGCTCGCGACGCGGTCGGAGCGGCCTCCGACCTTGCACAGCACCGCGACGGTCCGGTCCAGCGGCAGGTCCGCGAGCGCCGCCCCGGCGCCCGGTCCCGCGTAGATCCCGCTCGGCACCACGCGGGCGCCGTCGATCCCCACGATCTGCGTCTCCCAGTCCTCGCGCACGTCGAGCAGCAGCAGGTCGTCGGTGGGGTCGGCGAGGCGCGCGGCGAGCTCGCGGGCCGTCAGGCTCGTCGGGGACTCAGCCCCCACGCGGCCCGACGACGCCGCTCCCCCTCCAGGGACCGACGCACCGAGGGCGTCGGCCGCGTCGAGCGGGGGCGCGTTCCCAGCGGTGGTCGGCTCCCCCGGCGCCCTGGCGAGGTCGACGACGAGGCGACCCTCCGCCGTCGGGCCGGAGAAGAGGTCGCCGGCGACCGGCGGGCCGCCCGTGACGCCCGCCGCGGTCGCGGGGGTGGCGGACGGGCCCAGCCCGCAGAACGCCTCGTAGGCGTGGTCCCCGGCCAGCAGCCCGGTGACGGGCACGCGCTGCGGGTCGGCGCGGACCGTGAGGTGGCGCCACGTGAGCTCGAGCGAGTCGTAGACCGCGAGGCGTCCCAGGAGCGTGCGTCCGGCACCCGTGACGAGCTTGACCGCCTCGGTCGCCATGACCGAGCCGATCGTCCCGCACATGGCACCGAGGACTCCGCCCGTCGCGCAGTCGGGGACCGTGCCGGGCGGCGGTGGCTCGGGGAACACGTCGCGGTAGACCACACCCTCGCCACCGGGGGGTGTCGCCCAGAAGACGCTCACCTGGCCCTGGAACCGGAAGATCGAGCCCCACACGCACGGGATGCCCGCGATCTCCGCGGCGTCCCCCACGAGGTAGCGGGTCGCGAAGTTGTCGGTCCCGTCGAGGACCAGGTCGTAGCCGGCCAGGACGTCCAGGACGTTGTCCGCGTCGAGTCGCTGCTCGTGCAGGCGGACGGTCACGTGCGGGTTGACCTCGGCGATCGCGTCCCGAGCCGAGGCGACCTTGGGCCGTCCCACGTCCGAGCCGCCGTGGATCACCTGGCGCTGGAGGTTGGAGACCTCGACGCGGTCGTCGTCGACGATCCCGAGCGTGCCGACGCCTGCCGCCGCGAGGTAGAGCAGCGCGGGGCTGCCCAGCCCGCCCGCGCCCACGACCAGGACGCGCGCGGCGCGCAGCCGTTGCTGGCCCTCGATCCCGATGCCCGGCAGCGCGAGGTGCCGCGAGTACCGGGCGAGCTCCTCAGGGCCGAGCGGCTCGGTCGAGGGCGCGACCAGCGGCGGCAGCGAGGTCATCGTGCGTACTGCTCCACGAGGGCGTCGAGCTTGGCCTCGGCCTCGCGGTGGACCTTCTTCTCCAGGATGAAGGACATGACCGGCACGACACCGGCGAACACCATGCTGGTCAGTCGGCCCCAGCTCCAGCGCATCTTGGACCACAGGTCGAGGACCGTGACGAGGTAGACCACGTAGACCCACCCGTGCGCGAACGGGATCCAGCCGACGAAGCGCATCACGCCGTCGACGTCGACGAACGCGCCCACGCCGTACTTGACGATCATCTCGACGCACAGGATCAGGAGCATCACACCGGTGATGAGGGCCATCACGCGGTAGCGGGCGAGCGCGCCGCGGGCCTTGCGGACCGCACGGTCGACGACCTCCTGCGCGGGGGCCTGCGCCACGGCGTCGGAGGTCTGCTGCGTGCCGGCGGGGTCGGGCGTGGTCATGGGAAGGTTTCCTTACGCTGTGCGAAAATCCGTGGCTCGGTGTCGGTGGCCACACCTAATGTTAGTGACCGTGCGACCCCTCCCCCTCCCCGACCCGGGCACCCCTCCGCTCACCGGCCCTGGCGCCCTCCTCTGGTGGCTCGCCCGCCGCCAGTGGGGCATCCTCACGGTCGCCGTCCTGCTCGGGATGGTCACGTTCGGGTGCCAGGCCGTCATGCCCTACGTGCTCGGCCGAGCGCTCGACGAAGGACTGACCGAGGGCTTCGGCGCGGTCCTGCTGGGCTGGGCCGCGGTCATGCTCGGGATCGGCGTCGTCCAGGTGGCCGCCGCTGCGGTCGGGCACCGGTTCGACATCGAGAACTGGCTGCGTGCGGCCTTCACCACCTCGCAGCTCGTCGGGGACACCGTGGCCCGTTCGGGGCACACCATCACCGACGAGCTCCCCACGGGAGAGGTCGTCTCGGCCGTCGCGTCCGACGCGCTGCGCGTGGGCGAGGTCTACGCGATCGCGGCGCGGTTCGCGGGCTCGCTCATGGCGTACGCGGTCGTCGCGGGCATCATGCTGAGCACCTCGTTCCAGCTGGGGCTCGTCGTGGTCCTCGGCCTGCCCGTCGTCGCGGGCATCCTCGCGTTCCTCGTCAAGCCGCTCCAGCAGCGCCAGGCCGCCCAGCGCGAGGCCTCGGGCCGGCTCACGACGCTCGGCGCGGACACCGTCTCGGGCCTGCGCATCCTGCGTGGCATCGGCGGCGAGAAGGTCTTCACGGACCGCTACCGGACCCAGTCGCAGGACGTGCGCCGTACGGGGGTGCGCGTCGCGACGACGCAGTCCTACCTCGACGCGCTCCAGGTCCTGCTGCCGGGGCTCTTCGTGGCCCTGGTCCTCTACCTGGGCGCGCACGCCGCGGTGCGCGGGGAGATCAGCCCGGGGCAGCTCGTGGCGTTCTACGGCTACGCGGCGTTCCTGTCGTGGCCCCTGCAGATCGCGACGCAGACGCTCCAGGCCACGACGCGTGCGCACGTCGCCGCGAAGAAGCTCATCAAGGTCCTCTCGGTCGTCCCGGCGACGGGCGCGACGCCCGGCACCTCCTCGGCGCCGCCCGCAGGTTCGGTGCTGGTCGACGACGCGAGCGGCGTCGAGCTCGCACCCGGCCGGGTCGTCGCGCTCGTGAGCGTGGACCCGGACGAGTCGGCACGCATCGCCACGCGCATGGGCCGGTTCGACGACGTCGCGGAGGCGGGCACGCCCGTGCACCTGGGCGGGGTCCGGCTCGCGGACCTCGACAAGGACGTGGTGCGCGAGCGCATCGTCGTCGCCGAGGCCACGCCGCACCTGTTCTCGGGCGTGCTCGGCGAGGAGCTCGACGTGCGCGGCGGGAACCTCGAGGTCGAGCTGATGCGCGCCATCATGATCGCCGACGCGCACGACGTCCTGGACTCGGTCCCGGACGGCCTCGCGGGCGACCTCCCGGAGAAGGGCCGGTCCCTGTCCGGCGGCCAGCGACAGCGCGTGGCGCTGGCGCGCGCGATCCTCACCGACCCGGAGATCCTGATCCTGATCGAGCCCACGAGCGCGGTCGACGCCCACACCGAGGCCCGCATCGCCGAGCGCCTCGCCGAGGTCCGGCGCGGACGCACCACGCTCGTCGTGACCGCGAGCCCGCTCGTCCTCGACCACGTGGACGACGTCCTGTTCGTCGAGGACGGCCGCGTCGTGACCCACGGGACGCACCGCGAGCTCCTGCACCGGCCCCGCGGCGCGCACCAGGGCGAGCAGGCCGCTCGCTACCGTGCCGTCGTCGGGCGCTCGATGGACGAGCCCGCCGCCACGCCGCCCGGCGAGGACGTCGAGGGCGCGCACGGGACCGACCACCTGACCTCGAGCTCCCCCGAGCTCTCCGACGCCTCGAAGGGCGTGTCATGAAGCTGCCCATCGCCGACGGCCCCACCGTCCGCAAGCACACCGCCTACCTGGTCCGCGAGCACCGTGGGACGCTGATCGGTCTCGCGGTCCTGCACACCGTCGCCGCGGTCGCCGGGCTCGCGGGACCGTGGATCCTGGGCCGGCTCGTCGACGCCGTGACCCAGGGCACCACGGCCGGATACGTGAACCAGGTCATCGCGATCGGCGTGGTCGCGGTGATCGTCCAGGCCGTGCTCATCCGCTACGCGCAGAAGGCCTCGATGATCTTCGGCGAGGCCGTGTTCGCCGAGCTCCGCGAGGACTTCCTCGAGACCGTCACGACGCTGCCGCTGTCGACCGTCGAGCGCGCGGGCACGGGCGACCTCGTCGCGCGCACCACGAACGACGTCAACCGCATCCAGCACGCCGTGCGGTTCGGCGTGCCGCGCCTGATCGTCGCGGTCGTGACGATCCTGCTCACGGTCGTCGCGAGCCTGCTCACGTCGCCGCTCGTCGCGGTCGCGCTGTTCGTGGGCGTGCCGCTCATGGTCGTCGTCTCGCGCTGGTACCTGCGCCGGGCCTCTCCGGGCTACCAGCGCGAGTCCGCGGCCTACGCGGCGCTCAACGGCACCATCACCGAGTCGGTCGAGGGTGCGCGGACGGTCGACGCCCTGCGGCTCGGCGCACGCCGCCGGGCCCGGGTCCAGGCGGACCTGCGCGAGGCCTTCGCGGCCGAGAGGTACACGCTGAACCTGCGGACCGTGCTCTTCCCCGCGGTCGACTTCACGTTCGTCCTCGCGCCCGTCGCGGTCATCGTCTGGGGCGGCTACATGATCTCCACGGGGCACGCGACGCTCGGCGCCGTGACGACCATCGCGATGTACGCGTTCCAGCTCGCGGGGCCCGTCTGGGAGCTCATCTTCTGGCTCGACGAGATCCAGGTCGCCGCGACCTCGCTCGCCCGCATCGTCGGCGTCAAGCTCGTCGACAGCGACCGCGAGGCCGGGGACGAGGTCCCCACCGACGAGCACGTCGTGGCCCGCGAGGTCGAGTACGCCTACCGCGCGGGGCACAACGTGCTGCACGGGATCGACCTGGACCTGCGGGTCGGCGAACGCCTCGCCGTGGTCGGCCCCTCGGGCGCGGGCAAGTCGACCCTGGGACGCATGCTCGCGGGCATCCACCCGCCCACGGGCGGGTCGGTCCAGGTGGGCGGTGTCGACCTGGTCGACCTGCCGCTCGACGACCTGCGCCGCCACGTCGCCCTGGTCACCCAGGAGCACCACGTGTTCGTGGGCTCGCTCGCGGACAACCTCCGCCTGGCCGACGAGACGGCCGACGACGAGCAGCTGCTCGCCGCACTGGCCGCGGTCGACGCCCGCGGCTGGGTCGAGTCCCTGCCGGAGGGGCTCGCGACCGGGGTCGGCTCGGGAGGGCACGTGCTGACCCCCGCGCAGGCGCAGCAGGTGGCGCTCGCGCGGCTCGTCCTGCTGGACCCGCACACGCTGATCCTCGACGAGGCCACCTCGCTGCTGGACCCGCGAGCAGCCCGGCACCTCGAGCGCTCGCTCAACGCGGTGCTCGAGGGGCGCACGGTCGTCGCGATCGCGCACCGTCTGCACACCGCGCACGACGCCGACCGGGTCGCGGTCGTCGACGGGGGCCGCATCACCGAGATCGGCCCGCACGACGAGCTCGTCGCCGCTGGCGGCGACTACGCCCGGCTCTGGAAGTCCTGGCAGCAGGAATAGCCGCACCTGCGCGCTGAGCCACCTCCCACCGCGAGGGCAGCTCACGACGCGTGCGCGCACCTCTCGGGGCGTGACCGGATCCCGGTCACGCCCCTCTGCACCTTCTGCGCGGCAGCCCGGCACGCCGGACGTGGCGACAACGATTCAGGATCAGCGACCTGAGCACAGGGGTCGCCGCAAATATCGCAGGACACTGCGGGATATCAATCGTCCGGTCGTCGCCGCCATGACCTGGCGAGCGCTGCTCGCGCCATGGAACCGGCCCGGTGATAGCGTGACCGCGGAGGTGGAATCAATGGAACTGGTTTATCGAACCGGTGGAAACCACGTCGTCGTCAATCCGGCGCTTCTCGTGATCGCCTGCGATCCGCGCGAGCTCGAGCCGGTCATGGACTATACGCGCGAAGAGCGAGCGCTGCTGAATTCGCTCCGCAACTTCACCTTCTACACGACCTGTCTGCGAGTCTCTCCGCGCAGGGCGCAAGATCGGGTCGTCATCCTCGCTCCCGACATCGTCGAGTCCCAGACCGGCCTCGTGCAGGGGTATCGCAACGAGACGGCAAAACAGTGGGGCCTTCCCGCCGCGAACCGCGCCGCGACCAACGTCGTCACGATATACCAGATGGTAGGGATCAACGGCGAGTCGGATCCCGGCACCCTCGCCGCACAGCGAAAGGCATTCTTGGACGACCCTCCTTCGTGGTGGCCGTTCCGGCCCGGCCAGTACGAGATCGCGCAGGTCGAAGAAAATCAGAACGGCGAGATCCACCAGGCCGTGAACCCGTTGCAGACGCCCTACTTCAACCAGTTCTTCTCCGGCGCGCTCGAAGCCGGGGCTCCGTGGCGATGGCTCGACATGCAGGGCGCGAACGACACGGTGTACGTCCACGCGTCGACGTGCTTCGAGTCCGTCCTGCACTGCTGGTCGTATCTGAACATCCTGCTCGACGCGAAGCCCGCGCTGCTGTCGGCAGCCAAGGACAGCGCCATCGTCGTCATCGGTGCGGGAGTGAGCGGGTTGCTCTTCGCGCAGCGCTTCATCGACTCGGGCTTCACCAACATCACCCTGCTGGAGAAGACAAACAGGTTCGCCGGCAAGACGCATTCTTTGCAGGTGCCGGACCAAGGCGTCACCTCGATCGCCGAGCTCGGCACGTGCTACCTGTCGCCGGCGTACGACGAGATGGTGCAAGCGCTCTCCGAGTTCACCGTCGGCAACAAGCGCGTGGCCGTCGCGCACGGGACCGAACGAGGCATAGTCGTCGGCACGCCGCCGAACGAGACGGTCATGGCTTTCGGCGACTACGGACTCATGGTCGCGTGCCAGTATCTCGGTTTCGGTTGGCCGTGCAGCAAGGTGGAGCAGGACCTCGCCTACGCCGAGCTGCTGGCCGCCGCCGCGATCTACGTCGCCCTGCGCTGGGAGATCTTCGGCACCGTCGACGGCGTCATGCCGGTCTCGAAGCCGGTCGGCGACCCGTACGGCGTCTTTTCGAAGAGTTTCGCGCAATATCTTGACGACAACAAGATGGGCGCGTTGAAGGGTTATCTGATGTACGCCTATCAGGTGCAGGGTTATGGCGATCTCGACAAGATCCCCGCGTACTACGGCCTCGTGTGGGTCATGCCGGACATGGCGCAACCTCTTGGCGAGTCGAGCGGCGTCACGGCCTGGCAGAAGGGCTGGGAAGACGTCTGGGATCAGATGGTCAAGAAGCGCAACATGAACATCAAGCTGAACACGAGCGTGGTCAGCATCCGCCGCTGACTGCACGGCGCGACGGAGGGTGACACCCGGCCGCTGCACGCTCTGGACAAAGGCAACGCCGGGATCGGTGAGCGCGAGGAACGTGCCGCTCCAGGGGAAGCTGCGTGCGGCTCTGGCGCGCCTGGCAGCAGGAGAAGTCGCCAACCCCTCGGCACGGCAACCAGGTTCACAGCGCCCCCGACACCCCGCTCCCAGGCAATCCCCAGGAAACCCGGCAAGGCTTAGTTGACCGTTCAACTAGGGAGCTGGGCCGCATGAAGAAGACCGTCGCACTGACCATCGGGATCGTGCTGCTGTGCGGCGCGCTGCTCCTGGGCGGGACCTGGGTCTACGCCCGCTCGCAGGCCGGGACCGAGGCAGCACCTCTCGCCCTCACGTCGCCCGCTCCGAGCGGGTCGTCGGACTCCGCCGACGACGCCGGCAGCACGGCCACCGGCCCCGTCGCCGACGGGGTCTACGCGGTCGACACCGGGTCGCAGGCCGGGTACCGGGTCGACGAGGTCCTCTCGGGACAGGACGTGACCGTCGTCGGTCGCACGAGCGACGTGCGCGGCGAGGTGACGGTCGAGGGCGGCGTGCTCACCGCGGCCAGCGTCGAGGTCGACATGACCACGATCGCGACCGACGACTCGGGCCGCGACCGGCAGTTCCTCGGGATCCTCGACACCTCGGCGCACCCGACCGCGACGTTCGTCCTGTCGTCGCCCGTGGACCTGTCGGGACTCGCCGGCGGCACCGCGACCGTCGAGGCGACAGGGACGCTCACGATCAAGGGCGTCTCGCACGAGGTCGTCGTGACCCTCGACGCCCAGACCGTGGGCGACGGCGCGCAGGTCAGCGGATCCATCCCCGTGACGTTCTCCGACTACGACGTGAGCGCGCCGAACCTCGGGTTCGTCACGGTCGAGGATGCCGGGACCGTGGAGCTGCTGCTCGAGCTCACGCCCGCTGGTTCCTGACCGGGCCGTCCGACGCCCCGCCGGCTGCCTCGCCTGTGGCCTCGCCGGCTGCCTCGCCCGCCGCCTCCCGAGGCGCGACCGGCAGGTCGGGGAGCCCGGCGATCCCGCTCGAGACGCCGTCGCCGCGCTTGCGCCCGCCGGCCGCCTCGTCACGCACCAGGCGGACCCACAGCAGGACCGCGAAGGCTCCGAAGATCCACCACTGGAGCGCATAGAACGCGTTCTGGATGTTGACGCCCGTGCCGCCCTCGATCGTGGGCCGGGGCAGCACGCGCGGACCGCCCTCGTCCGCGGCGAGCTGGGCGGGGTCGGAGTCGATCATGACGAGGTAGCCGCCGTAGATGGGGTTGCCCCAGGCGTTCGCGAGCGCCGCGGACGAGATCGAGTCGGTCTGCCCCTCGGGCAGGCCCCCGGTCCCGTCGGCCTCGGAGGCCTGGAGGTAGGCGGTGACCCGCACCTGGCCGGAGGGCACGGCGAGGGCCACCTCGTCCTCAGCGTCCGCCGTCGGGACCCAGCCGCGGACGACCGGGACGACGGGCGGGCCGGACAGGTCGGCCCACGACTCGCCGCCCGTCCCGTCGTCGGACACGCGCAGGGGCGTCAGGACGAGGAAGCCCGTCTCGCCGTCGAGCGCACGGCCGGCGACCAGGAGCTGGCCCTCGGGCTCGTACTCGCCCTCGACCCAGACCTTGTGCCCCACGAGCTCGCCCGGGAAGGTCGACTGCGGGGGCAGGACCTCGCCGAGCCCGTCGGGTCCCTTGGCCTCCGCCTCGGCCTCGGCCTCCGCGAGGGCGTGCTGCTCGGCGAGCTCGGCACGCTCGTAGGCGCGGTCGAGCTGCCACACCCCGAGGCGGCCGCACACGCCCGCCGCGAGGAGGAAGAGCAGCAGGAAGCCGATCATGCGGGGGCTGCGGGCGACGGCCCAGAAGCCTGGGCGAGGGGAGGCCTGGTCGGACACGCCCCCACGGTAACCGGGCGCGAGTTGCCCCGGAGAATCCGTGCGGGGAGACGTGACCCACACCACTGTCCGTGGTTCCGGCGACCCGATCGGGACTTCCTGACCGACCGGTCGGGGACCTTCGTCCTTTTCTGCCGTTTCGGGCGCACCTCACACTCCGCGGGACCACCGAAACCATGCGTCACCCCGGCCGATGCGGTTGTATGAAGGGGCCACCATCCCCCGGTACAGCTGGAGCGTGCGATGACTACGACCACCTCGCGTCCGACAGAAGGAACACCTTGGCGATCCGGTGAGGTCGCCCCTCTCTCGGAGGAGACCCTCGCCCGCGTCGACGGCTGGTGGAGGGCGGCCAACTACCTCTCGGTGGGTCAGATCTACCTGCTCGCGAACCCCTTGCTGCGCGAGCCCCTCGACCGGGACGACGTGAAGCCCCGTCTCCTGGGCCACTGGGGCACCACGCCCGGCCTCAACTTCCTCTACGCGCACCTCAACCGTGCGATCGTCGAGCGCGAGCAGTCCACGATCTACGTCACGGGTCCCGGCCACGGTGGCCCCGGCCTCGTCGCGAACTCCTACCTCGAGGGCACCTACTCCGAGGTCTACTCCGACATCACGCAGGACACCGAGGGGCTTCGTCGCCTGTTCCGGCAGTTCTCGTTCCCCGGCGGCATCCCCTCGCACGTCGCACCGGAGACTCCCGGCTCGATCCACGAGGGCGGCGAGCTCGGCTACGCGCTCTCGCACGCGTACGGCGCCGCGTTCGACAACCCGGACCTCCTGGTCGCGGCCGTCGTGGGCGACGGCGAGGCCGAGACCGGCCCCCTGGCCACGAGCTGGCACTCGAACAAGTTCGTCAACCCGGTCAACGACGGTGTGGTGCTGCCGATCCTGCACCTCAACGGGTACAAGATCGCGAACCCGACGATCCTCGGCCGCATCAGCGACGACGAGCTGCACGACCTCATGGTCGGCTACGGGCACACGCCCTACTTCTTCTCGGGCGGGTTCGACGGCGAGGACCACTACGAGGTGCACCGCCGGTTCGCGACCCTGCTCGACGAGGTGCTCAACCACATCGCGCAGATCAAGGCCGACGCCGCGGCAGGCAACGACGAGCGCCCGTTCTGGCCGATGATCGTGTTCCGCACCCCCAAGGGGTGGACGGGCCCCAAGACGATCGACGGCAAGAAGACCGAGGACTCCTGGCGCTCGCACCAGGTGCCGCTCGCGAGCGCGCGCGACACCCCCGAGCACCTCCAGGACCTCAAGGACTGGCTCGACTCCTACCGCGTCCACGAGCTGTTCGACGACAAGGGCCGCCTCGACGCGGACATCGCGCGGCTCGCCCCGCGCGGCACGCTGCGCATGAGCGACAACCCGCACACCAACGGTGGCCTGCTCCTCAAGGACCTGCGCCTGCCCGACTTCCGCGACTACGCGGTCGAGGTCACCGCCCCCGGCGGGGGCCTCTCGGAGGCGACCAGGGTCCTGGGCCAGTGGCTGACCGACGTCGTGCGGCTCAACCCGGACAACTTCCGGATCTTCGGCCCGGACGAGACCGCGTCGAACCGCCTGCAGGCGGTCTACGAGGTCACGGACAAGCAGTGGAACGCGGAGTTCTTCGGGCCCGACGTCGACGAGCACCTCGCACGTGCGGGTCGCGTCATGGAGATGCTCTCCGAGCACCAGTGCCAGGGCTGGCTCGAGGGGTACCTCCTCACGGGGCGCCACGGGCTCTTCTCGTGCTACGAGGCCTTCATCCACATCATCGACTCGATGTTCAACCAGCACGCCAAGTGGCTCAAGGTCACCAACGACATCCCGTGGCGCCGGCCCATCGCGAGCCTCAACTACCTGCTCTCGAGCCACGTGTGGCGCCAGGACCACAACGGCTTCAGCCACCAGGACCCCGGCTTCATCGACCACGTGGTGAACAAGAAGGCGGAGATCGTCCGCGTCTACCTGCCGCCGGACGCCAACACGCTGCTCTCGACCTACGACCACTGCCTGCGCTCGCGCCAGTACGTGAACGTCGTCGTCGCGGGCAAGCAGCCCGCGCCGAACTTCCTGACCATGGACCAGGCGATCGCCCACTGCACGCGCGGCCTGGGCATCTGGGAGTGGGCCGGTACCGAGGTCCCGGGCGAGGACCCGGACGTGGTGCTCGGCTGCGCCGGGGACGTCCCGACGCTCGAGACCCTGGCCGCGGCCGACCTGCTGCGCCAGCACCTGCCCGAGCTCAAGGTCCGCGTGGTCAACGTCGTGGACCTCATGCGCCTGCAGGACGAGAAGGAGCACCCGCACGGGCTCTCCGACCGCGACTTCGACACGCTGTTCACCACGGACAAGCCGGTCGTGTTCGCGTACCACGGCTACCCGTGGCTCATCCACCGCCTGACGTACCGCCGCAACGGGCACGAGAACATCCACGTGCGCGGCTACAAGGAGGAGGGCACCACCACCACGCCGTTCGACATGGTCATGCTCAACGACCTCGACCGGTTCCACCTGGTGATCGACGTGATCGACCGCGTGCCCTCGCTGCGGTCGAAGGCGGCCGGGCTGCGCCAGAAGATGGTGGACGCCCGTCTGGAGGCTCGTCAGTACACGAGAGAGCACGGCGAGGACATCCCCTCGGTCCGTGACTGGGTGTGGCCCGACGCGGGCGACACCGCAACTGCAGAAGGCGGGCCGGCGTACGACGCGGCCGCCGCTACCGGAGGCGACAACGAGTGACCAGCACCGCCCGATCCATCTACCTCGCCTCACCCGAGGGTGAGACGGGGAAGTCGACGATCGCCCTGGGAGTCCTCGACCTGCTGACCCGCAGGGTCCAGCGGGTCGGGGTCTTCCGCCCCGTGACCAGGACCTCGCCCAGCGCCGTCACGGGGGCCGTGGCCCCCGTCGAGGCGGCCGGCACCCCGGCCGGGTCCGCCCCGGCAGAGGCCGGCGCACGCGAGCAGGACCGCGACTACGTGCTCGAGCTCCTGCTCGCGCACGACGGCGTCGACCTCACCTACGAGGAGGCCATGGGCGTCACGTACGACGACGTCCACGCCGACCCCGAGGCCGCGCTCGCGCAGATCGTCTCGCGGTACCACGAGGTCGCCAAGCAGTGCGACTTCGTGGTCGTCGTCGGGACCGACTACACCGACGTCGCAGGACCGACCGAGCTCGCGTTCAACGCGCGGATCGCCGCCAACCTGGGGGCCCCGGTGCTCCTGGTCGTCTCGGGCCGCGAGCGCTCCCCCGAGGCCATCGCGAACCTCATCGAGGTCAGCGTGTCCGAGCTCCGTTCGAACCACGCGCAGCCCATCGCGGTCATCGCCAACCGCTGCCTCCCGGCCAGCATCGAGGACGTGCGCGCCCAGCTGTCGGCGCTGTCGTCCGACGACACGGGCAGGGGTGCGGCGCCGTCGGGCACGCTGCCCGGCTGGGCCATCCCCGAGGACCCGTTCCTCAACGCGCCCACGGTGGCCGCACTCATGGAGGCCGTGGGCGGCGAGCTCGCCCTGGGCGACCCCGAGCTGCTCGGCCGCGAGGTCCTCGACGTGCTCGTGGGTGCCATGTCGCTCGAGCACCTGCTCGACAAGCTGGTCGACGGCGCCGTGGTCATCACGCCCGGCGACCGCAGCGACATCCTCATCGGGCTGCTCGCCGCCCAGCAGGCGCGCAACTTCCCGTCGC
Source organism: Oerskovia sp. NPDC060287 (assembly GCF_042726775.1). Taxonomy (NCBI): domain Bacteria; kingdom Bacillati; phylum Actinomycetota; class Actinomycetes; order Micrococcales; family Cellulomonadaceae; genus Oerskovia; species Oerskovia sp. NPDC060287. The sequence continues at coordinate 2,746 of NZ_JBHXBO010000092.1, read as the reverse complement.
TCGCGGGCATCATCCTCAACGGCGGGTTCTACCCGCCCGACTCGACCGGGCGCCTCGTCGAGGCCCTCGACCCGAGCCTGCCCATCATCCGCACGGACCTCGGGACGTTCCGCTCGGCGAGCGCCGCGTCACGCGCGCGGGGCCGGGTCTCCAAGGAGTCCCAGCGCAAGGTCGACACCGCGCTCGCGCTGTTCGAGCAGAACGTCGACGGCGCGGCGCTCCTCGCGGGGCTCGACGTCCCGCGCCCGGAGGTCGTCACGCCGCTCATGTTCGAGTACGAGCTCCTGTCGCGGGCGCGCGCGGACCGCAAGAACATCGTGCTCCCCGAGGGCGAGGACGACCGCATCCTGCGCGCGGCCTCGACGCTCCTGGGCCGTCAGGTCGCGGACCTCACGATCCTGGGCGACGAGCAGTCGATCCGGGCGCGCGCGACCGAGCTGGGCCTGGACATCGACGCGGCGACCGTGATCGACCCGCACGACCCCGAGCTCGTCGAGCGGTTCGCCGAGGAGTACACCCGGTTGCGCGCCCACAAGGGCATGACGGTCGAGCGCGCGCGCGAGATCGTGCCGGACGTGTCCTACTTCGGCACCATGATGGTCCACCTGGGCCTGGCCGACGGCATGGTCTCGGGCGCCCGGCACACCACGGCGCACACCATCAAGCCGTCGTTCGAGATCATCAAGACCGTCCCGGGCGTCTCGGTCGTCTCGTCGGTGTTCCTCATGTGCCTCGAGGACCGTGTCCTGGTCTACGGCGACTGCGCCGTCAACCCGGACCCGACCGACACGCAGCTCGCGGACATCGCCATCTCGTCCGCGGCCACGGCGCTGCAGTTCGGGATCGACCAGCGCGTCGCGATGCTCTCCTACTCGACGGGCGAGTCGGGCTCGGGCGTCGACGTAGACAAGGTGCGCGCCGCGACCGAGCTGGTCCGCAGCCGTCGCCCCGACCTGTTCGTCGAGGGCCCCATCCAGTACGACGCCGCGGTGGACGCCTCGGTGGCGGCCTCCAAGATGCCGGGCTCCGACGTGGCCGGCAAGGCGACCGTCTTCATCTTCCCGGACCTCAACACGGGCAACAACACCTACAAGGCCGTGCAGCGCTCGGCCGGCGCGGTGGCCGTGGGACCGGTCCTGCAGGGCCTCAACAAGCCCGTGAACGACCTCTCGCGCGGTGCCCTGGTCCAGGACATCGTCAACACCGTGGCCATCACGGCCATCCAGGCACAGGCAGGGTCGACCGCCCTGTCCAGCACGAACGGAGCTTCCGCATGACCGTCCTCCCGGAGCACGAGCGCACCAACCCGTACTCGGCGTACGGCGCGCACGGCTCGGTGCTCGTGATGAACTCGGGCTCGTCCTCGCTCAAGTACCAGCTGGTCAACCCGGTGGGCGGCGAGGCCATCGCCGCCGGGACGATCGAGCGCATCGGTGAGTCGAGCGGGGTCATCAAGCACCGCTTCGCGGGGAACACGACGACGCGCGAGGAGCGCGTCGCCGACCACGGCGAGGCGTTGCGCATCGCGCTCTCGCTCTTCGACGAGGTGGGCCCCCGGCTCGCGGACGCCAACGTGTACGCCGTGGGTCACCGCGTGGTGCACGGTGGCGCGACGTTCTCGCGGCCGGTCCTGGTCGACGACGACGTGGAGCGCCAGATCCTCGACCTGGCCCCCCTCGCGCCGCTGCACAACCCCGCCAACGTCACGGGCATCTCGGTCGCACGCCGGCTCCTGCCCGACGTCCCGCACGTCGCGGTGTTCGACACCGCGTTCTTCTCGTCGCTGCCCAGGGCCGCCTCGACGTACGCGCTCGAGAAGGAGACCGCGGAGAAGTACGGCGTGCGCCGGTACGGCTTCCACGGCACGAGCCACCACTACGTGTCGGGCAAGGTCGCGCGCGTCCTGGGCCGCCGGCTGCAGGACCTCAACATCATCGTGCTGCACCTCGGCAACGGCGCGTCGGCCTCGGCCGTGCGCGGCGGGATCGCGGTCGACACCTCGATGGGCCTGACGCCGCTCGAGGGCCTGGTCATGGGGACCCGGACGGGCGACATCGACCCCGCGGTCATCTTCCACCTGGCCCGCAACGCGAACATGTCGATCGACGAGCTCGACGACCTGTTCAACAAGCGCTCGGGCATCAAGGGCCTCGCGGGGGAGAACGACTTCCGCGCCCTGCACGAGCTCATCGCGTCGGGCGACGAGGACGCGAGGCTGGCCCTGGACGTCTACATCCACCGCCTGCGCAAGTACATCGGCGCCTACATGGCCGTGCTGGGGCGCATCGACGTGATCGCCTTCACGGCCGGCGTGGGCGAGAACGACGACATCGTGCGCGCCCAGGTCGTCGAGGGTCTCGCGGGTCTGGGTATCGCCGTGGACCCCGAGCGCAACGCGGTCCGCAGCAAGGAGCCGCGCGTCATCTCGCCCGACTGGACGAGCACGCTCGTCATGGTCGTCCCGACCATGGAGGAGCTCGCGATCGCCCGGCTGAGTGTCGAGGTCGTCGAGGAGACCGAGAAGGCGGGTCACCCTGTCACGTTCCCCCCGGCTGCGCTAGCCTCCGAGGCGGTGGACCCCGAGGTCCCGGCCGAGGACCACGCGCCCGAGCCGACCCTCGCCGAGGAGAGCTGACCTCACCACCCCGCTGACGCCGTCGGGCAGGGAGCACCGCCCGGCGACGACAGTGCACCGGCACGGCACTGCCGGCGCACGACCCGAGCCACGCCTCGACCCTCTAGGGTC
>NZ_JBHXBO010000091.1:0-15861 GCF_042726775.1 Oerskovia sp. NPDC060287 | reverse complement strand
CGCCTGGCGTGTCGCACAAGAGCTCCGCACTCAGCGACAACCTTCTCAGGTCAGGTCGCGCACCGCCGCGTACCGCGCACGGATCCCGGGCTCGGGGGCCGCGTCGTAGCCGCTGCTCGACGACGTCTCCCACCTCGGGGCCTCCGCCGCACCCGACAGCACCCAGGCTGCCTGGCGAGCGGCGCCGTCGGCCACGTACTCGCCCGGCTCGGGGACCGCGACGGGCAGGCCGAAGACCTGCGGCGCGATGCGCCGGACCGCCTCGGACTGCGCGCCGCCGCCGATCAGCAGCAGCCGCTCGACCCGGACCCCCTGCTCGCGCAGGGCGTCGAGACCGTCGGCCAGGCCGCACAGCATGCCCTCGACCGACGCCCGCGCAAGGTGCTCGGGCGTCATGGTGGACAACCGCATGCCGTGCAGCGTGCCGCTCGCGTCAGGACGGTTGGGCGTGCGCTCGCCCTCGAGGAACGGGACGAGCACGAGCCCGTCCGCCCCCGCGGGCGCCTGGAGCGCGAGCCGGGACAGGCCCGCGTGATCCACGCCCAGCACCCGCGCGGTCGCGTCGAGGACGCGGCTCGCGTTGAGGGTCACCCCGAGCAGCAGGAAGTTGCCCGTGGCGTCGGCGAAGCCGTTGACGAGCCCGCTCGCGTCGGCCGTGGCCGACGTGGCGATCGCCGAGACGACTCCCGAGGTCCCGATCGAGACCGCGACGTCGCCCGCGCCCATGCCGAGCCCCAGGGCCGCGGCCGCGTTGTCCCCGGCACCGGGGCCGATCAGGGCCCCACCGGTCACCGCAGCACCGGCCACGGCGGCCGAGGCCACCCCGCCGTCCTCGCCCGGGCCGAGGACCCGGGGCAGCACGACGTCCGAGCGCCCGAGCGCGAGCTCGAGCAGGTCGGTGCGGTACGCACCGCGCCCGCCCTCGGCCGAGGCGTCGAAGTACCCCGTGCCCGAGGCGTCGGAACGGTCGGTCACGAGCGCGCCGAGGTCGGGCTCGAGGCCCTCGCTCCGCGGGCCGTAGCCGGCGATCCGCCACGTCAGCCAGTCGTGCGGGAGCGCGACGGCCGCGACGCGCGCGGCGTTCTCGGGCTCCGCGTCGCGCAGCCAGCGCAGCTTGGTGACCGTGAGCGACGCGACGGGCACCGAGCCGACGGCCTCGGCCCACGCCTTGGCGCCGGCGCCGGGGTCCCCGTCACCGAGCTCGCGGATCAGGTCGACCGCGGCACCGGCCGAACGGGTGTCGTTCCACAGGAGCGCGGGACGGATCACCTCGCCGTCGGCGTCGAGGACGACCATGCCGTGCTGCTGCCCGCCCACGGCCAGGGCCGCGACGTCGTCGAGCCCGCCCGCGACCTGGACCGCGCTGCGGAACGCCGTCCACCAGGCGTCGGGCGAGACCTCGGTGCCGTCGGGGTGCGACGCCGAGCCGGAGCGCACGAGCGCCCCGGTCACGGCGTCACGGACGACGACCTTGCAGGACTGCGTCGACGAGTCGACCCCCGCGACGAGACCGCCGGTCATGCCGCACCCCCGCGCGTGGCCGCGGCCGGCACGATTGCGCCCCTCATCAGCCGATCAGGTGCTTGAGCGCGAGCTGGTTGAGGCGCACGAAGCCGAAGTCGCGCTCGGCGGCGGCCTCGACGTCGAACTCCTCGTAGGCCGAGCGGTCCGCGAGCAGGTCGGCGACGGACTCTCCCGCGCCCAGCGTGGTCTCACCGAGCTCGAACACGCCCGAGTGCTTGAACGCGGCCTGGACCTCGGGGTCGGCCCGGTACTCGGCGGACTTGCGCGCGAGCATCGAGTAGGTCTCCATGTTGGCTTTGGCGGAGTCCCAGACGCCGACCTCGTTCTCGGTGCGCGAGGGCTTGTAGTCGAAGTGGCGGGGGCCCTCGTAGCGGGGCCCGCCGTTCGGGAAGCCGTTCTCGACGAGGTCGACCGTGAAGAACGCGGAGAGCAGGTCGCCGTGGCCGAACACGAGGTCCTGGTCGAACTTGATGGACCGCTGGCCGTTGAGGTCGATGTGGAAGAGCTTGCCGGCCCACAGCGCCTGCGCGAGGCCGTGCGTGTAGTTCAGGCCCGCCATCTGCTCGTGGCCCGTCTCCGGGTTGAGGCCCACGATGTCGCCGTGCTCGAGCTTCGCGATGAGCGCGAGCGCGTGCCCGATGGTCGGGAGGAAGATGTCGCCGCGGGGCTCGTTGGGCTTGGGCTCGAGCGCGATCTTGATGTCGTAGCCCTGGTCCTTGATGTACGCGGCCGTGAGGTCGAGACCCTCGGCGTAGCGCTCGTGCGCGGAGTGGAGGTCCTTGGCGCCGTCGTACTCGGTGCCCTCGCGGCCGCCCCACATGACGAACGTCTTGGCGCCGAGCGACGCCGTGAGGTCGACGTTGCGCAGCACCTTGCGCAGCGCGTAGCGGCGCACGCCGCGGTCGTTCGAGGTCAGGCCGCCGTCCTTGAAGACCGGGTGGCTGAACAGGTTCGTCGTGACCATCTCGATGGTCAGGCCGGTCTCGTCGGCGGCCTTCTTGACCTCGCCGAGGAGCTGCTCGCGGGTCGCGTCGTCGGAGCCGAAGGGCACCACGTCGTCGTCGTGGAACGTGAAGCCCCACGCGCCGAGGTCCGCGAGCTTGCGGACGGACTCGGCCGGGTCGAGGTGGGGGCGGCTGGCTCCGCCGAACTGGTCCTGACCGGTCCACCCCACGGTCCACAGGCCGAAGGAAAAGTTGATGTTCTGGTCGATCGCGTCAGCCACGACAGTCTCCTCGTCGAGATGGGCCGGCTCCTCGGTCGAGCAGGCCGCCATTTGTTGTATGGATGAACTTATGTGGTCCTGTCGGTAAGGTCAAGACGTGAACCGCGACGAGTCCTCGACCAGCGTCAGGACGCCCACCCGGGGGCGCTCCACGGCCGCCCGCCAGCACACCCTGCGCGAGTACAACCTCGCCCTGGTCTCGCAGGCGATCTTCGACGCCACGACCCCCCGCTCGCGCGCGGACATCGCCGGGACCACGGGCCTGACCCGCGCCACCGTGTCGGTGCTGGTCGACCAGCTCATCGAGGCGCGGCTCGTGCGCGAGCTCCCGCCCGCGACACCGTTGCGCGCGGGCCGCCCCGCCGTCCCGCTCACGCCCGCCGAGCGGACCGTGGTCGGCCTGGGGCTCGAGGTCAACGTCGACTACCTGGGCGGCACGGTCCTCGACCTCACCGGACAGGTCGTCGCGCAGGAGGTCGTCCCGGGCGACCTGCACGGCAGCGACCCCGCCGAGGTCCTCGGACGCCTGGGCGCGCTGGCCCGCCGTCTCGTCGAGGAGGTCGAGTCCCAGGACATGCAGGTCGCGGGCGCTCGGCTCGCCCTGCCCGGCCTGGTCGACGCGCGTGCGGGCCGCCTCCAGGTCGCACCCAACCTCGGCTGGTCCTCGTTCCTGCCCGTCCCGCTGCTCGGCCTGCCCGAGCGCCTCCCGGTCGAGATCGCCAACGAGGCCAACCTCGCGGGGCTCGCGCAGCTCGTGGCCCCGGTCCCGCCGGGCGAGGGCGAGCCCCGCGTGCCGCTCCCCGGGCCCGACGGCGCCGCTCCCCCCGTGCCGTCGTCGTTCCTGTACGTCTCGGGCGAGGTGGGCATCGGCTCCGCGATCGTGATCGACCGCGAGCTCTTCCTGGGCAACCGGGGCTGGAGCGGCGAGATCGGGCACGTCGTGGTCGACCCGCACGGGCCCCGGTGCCTGTGCGGGGCCACGGGCTGCCTCGAGCAGTACGCGGGCAAGGACGCGATGCTGCGCGCGGCCGGCATCCCCCTCGACGCCCCCGTCGAGAGGTTCCTCGACGCGCTCGAGGAGGGCACGCCGTCGGCCCTCGACGCCGCCTCGTCGGCCGGGACCGCGCTGGGGCGCGCGCTCGCGAACTTCGTGAACCTCATCGACATCGAGACCGTGCTGCTCGGCGGGATCTACACCGACCTGCTGCCCCACCTGCGCGAGGCCCTGACGACCGAGCTCACGACACGCGTCCTCGCGTCGCCGTGGACCGAGCTCGACCTGCGGCCCGCGCTCGTGGCCGGGCACGCGGCCATGATCGGCGGCGCGCGCACGGTGCTGCGGGACGTGGTCGCGGCGCCCTCGGCGTGGACGACGAGCGACTGAGCCCACCCCGCGACGACCTCGGGGCGGCGCCGGTGTGACCTGCGCCGCACCGCCGACCGGGAGAACGCGGGTACCGTCGTTCGTTGGACCAACGGGGACACCCACGCCCCCGCACCGGTTGACCCACCCTCGGAAGGACCGCGCATGACGACGACCCACACCCTCCAGGCGCGCGACCTCTGGGCCGGGCACGGCGGCGCCGACGTCCTGCGCGGCGTCTCGATCGAGCTCTCCGCGGGCCAGGCCCCCGTGGGGATCGTGGGACCGTCGGGCGTCGGGAAGTCGACCTTCATCAGCGCGCTGCTCGGCGAGATCAAGCCGTCGAGCGGGACCGTGACGTGGGGCGGGCGCACCGTGACCCGCCTGGGCCGACGCGACAAGAAGACGTTCAAGGCCGCCGTGCGGCGCGTGTCGCAGGACGGCCTGCCCGGGATCGACCCCGCGAGCAACGTGACGCACGTGCTCAAGTCCGGGCTGACCGACGCCCGCAAGGGCGGGCGTCCCTCGGGCCAGTCGATCGAGGACCTGCTCGACCTCGTCGCGCTCGAGCACCGCTACGCCGACCGTCCCCTGCGCACGTTGTCCGGTGGCGAGCGCCAGCGTGTGGCCCTGGCACGGGCCCTCGCGACGCGTCCCGACATCCTGCTGCTCGACGAGCCCCTCACCGCGCTCGACCCGACCATGCGCGGCGAGATCGCCGGTCGCGTCAAGGACGCCGCAGCCCAGCTCGGGACGGGCGTGCTCCTGGTGTCCCACGACCTCGAGCTGGTCCACCGCATGACGGCGTCCGCGCACCTGCTGGTCGACGGCGAGTTCGTCGAGTCCGGCCCGCTCCAGCAGGTGCTCGCCGAGAGCGAGCACCCCGTGGTCCGTGAGCTGGCCGAGGCGGCACCGCTCGCGGTCCAGCGCTGGAGCTGAGCACAGCGACCCGGCCCGGCTCTCCCCCGGGAGCCGGACCCCCCGGCCGGTCGGACGGCTCGACGCCGCCCGACCGGCCGTCAGGCCAGCGGGCTCAGCGCGTCGTGCCGTCGACCGCGAACGGCTCGATCGCCGCGATCTCCTCGGCCGTGAGAGCGGGCGCGTCGAGCGCCGCGACGTTGTTCTCGAGCTGGGCGACGCTGCTCGCACCCACGAGCGCCGAGGTGATGCGCTCGTCGCGCAGGACCCAGCTCAGCGCGAGCTGCGCGAGCGACTGGCCGCGTCCGGCAGCGATCTCGTTCAGCGCACGGGCACGCTCGAGGTACGTCTCGGAGATCGCGGTGGGCTTGAGGAAGTGCCCGACGGCGGCGCGCGAGTCCGCGGGCACCTCGCCCGAGAGGTAGCGGTCCGTCAGCAGACCCTGCTGGAGCGGCGAGAAGACGATCGTGCCGACGCCGAGGTCCTCGACGACGTCCAGCAGGTTCTCGCCGTCGTCGTGCCCCGCCTCGGGCAGCTCGACGTGCCGGTTGAACATCGAGTAGCTGGGCTGGTGGATGAGCAGCGGCGTGCCGAGGTCCGCGAGGATCTGCGCGGCCTCGCGCGTCTGCGACGGCGAGTAGTTGGAGACGCCGACGTACAGCGCACGCCCGCTCACCACGGCCGTGTGGAGCGCGCCCATGGTCTCGGCGAGCGGGACCGTGGGGTCGAACCGGTGCGAGTAGAAGATGTCGACGTAGTCGAGACCCATGCGGGCGAGCGACTGGTCGAGCGAGGACAGCAGGTACTTGCGCGAGCCGCCGTCACCGTAGGGGCCGGGCCACATGTCGTAGCCGGCCTTGCTCGAGATCACGAGCTCGTCGCGGTAGGGGCGCAGGTCGCGCGCGAGGTGGCGCCCGAAGTTCTCCTCGGCCGAGCCGTAGGGCGGGCCGTAGTTGTTCGCGAGGTCGAAGTGCGTGATCCCCAGGTCGAACGCGCGGCGCAGGATCGCGCGCTGGTTGTCGAACGGGTTGACGTCACCGAAGTTGTGCCAGAGGCCCAGCGACAGTGCGGGGAGGGCGAGGCCGCTGCGACCGGAGCGCCGGTACGTCATGGACTCGTAGCGGTCGTCGGCAGCGAGGTAGCGGGGTGCAAGAGGCATGCTGCCATTCTGCACCCCGGGTCAGGTCGGGGTCTCGGGCTTTCTCAGGCCGAGTCGCGCACCACGAGGGTCGGGTCGAACACGACCGAGCGCACCTGGCGGTCGCCCTCGGCGATCTGCCCGATGAGGAGCCGGGCCATCTCGGCCGCCATCTCCTCGACGGGCTGGCGCACGCTCGTCAGCGCCGGGCGGCACAGGGGCGCGATCGAGCTGTCGTCGAACCCGACCACGGCGACGTCCTCGGGGACGCGCAGGCCGCGGGCCTGGATCGCGTGCACGGCACCCTGCGCCATGTAGTCGTTCGCCGCGAACACGCCGTCGAGCCCGGGGACCGTGTCGAGGAGACGTTCCATCGCGGCCTCCCCGCCCTCGAGCGTGAACTCGCCCGCGACCTCGGGGACGTATGCGCGACCGTGCCGGGAGACCTCGTCACGGAAGCCCGCGAGGCGCTCCTCGGCCGCGTAGAGGCCCGAGGGGCCCGAGATGACCGCGAGCTCGTCGCAGCCGCGCTCGATGAGGTGCTTGGCCGCGAGCCGCGCGCCGTCGCGGTTGGCGACGTCGACGAAGCTGATGGGCAGCGCGGGCTCGGGCCGCGCGAACAGGACCGCGCGCTGGCCGGCCTCGACGAGCATGCCGGGCAGCGGGTCGTCGGCCTGGGCGGCCACGAGGAGCGCGCCGTCGGCGTTGCCCTGGCGCAGGTAGGTCATGACCTGGGCGCGCGCGTCGTCGGTCTCGGCGAGCATGAGCACGGGGTGCAGGTCGTGGGGGCGCAGGGCGCGCACGAACGCCGCGACGATCCGGCCGAAGAACGGGTCCGCGAAGACCTGCCCGGTCATCTGGTTGCCCTCGATCTCCGGGTCGACGCCCGAGATCACGACCGCGACCGTGCCCGTCCTGCCCGTGACGAGCGAACGGGCCGCGCGGTTGGGCACGTAGCCCGTCTCGACGATCGCCTTCTCGACGACCGCCTTGAGGTCGGGCGCGACCTGGCGCTTCTGGTTGATCACCCGGGACACCGTGGCGCGCGAGACTCCCGCCACCCGGGCGACGTCCTCGAGCGTCGGGGGCGTCGAGACTCGGCCGTCCTCACGCATGGGGCGAGGCTAGCAGCGCGGAGCGCGCTCCTGGGACAGCCACGGGCCCGACGGCGGAGCGCCGCCCCGCGCGTCGGGTCGCGTCCGGCTGCCGCGAAGAACGCGGGAGAGCGCTCTCTTGACGCCGGACCCCCTCACCTGAATACTGGCCGACATCGTGAGAGAGCGCTCTCTCACGACGTGCGTCCTGCTCGGCGTAGAGCCCGGACGCGGTCGACGACGACCTAGGAGAGAACCGATGCCCTTCTCGCCCCTTCCCACCGTGCCGCCCGCGGCACCCGTCCCGCAGCGCCGGAGACGCCCGTCCCGCCGAGGAGCCGGAGCGGCCCTCGCCCTGGCGGTCGCCGCGGCGGGCCTCGCGGTCCCGCTCGTCCCCGCGGCAGCGGCCGACGGCCCCACGCTCCTGTCCCAGGGCAAGCCCGCGACGGCGTCCTCGACGCAGTCGCCCGACGGCTACCAGGCCGGCGAGGCGTTCGACGGCGACGGCGGCAGCCGTTGGTCGAGCCTGGCCGCCGACCCGCAGTGGATCCAGGTGGACCTGGGTCAGCGGGCCACGATCGACCGGGTCGAGCTCGACTGGGAGGGCGCCTACGGCAAGGGGTACCGGATCCAGACCTCCGACGACGGCACGACCTGGACCACCCTGAGCACCGTGACGAACGGCGACGGTGGGGCGGACGTGCTCGACGTCGACGGCGCCGGCCGCTACGTCCGCCTCCTCGGCGACGTCCGCGGCACGGGGTACGGCTACTCGCTGTGGGAGTTCCGCGTGTTCGGCGAGCCCGCAGGCGGGCCGGTGGACCCCGTGGACCCGGTGGACCCCACCAACCCCACGGCCTGCCTGACCGACGTGACCGCAGGCGCGACCGCGACGGCCTCGTCGCAGCAGGGCGACTCGACCCCGGCCAAGGCCGTCGACCAGAACACCAGCACCCGCTGGGGCTCGGTGCTCGACACGACCACGTGGACGGGCCAGGACGACGAGTGGCTGCAGGTGGACCTGGGCGAGACCGACGAGGTCTGTGGCGTGAGCATCCTCTGGGAGGGCGCGTACGGCAAGGACTACGACATCGAGCTCTCGACCGACGGCTCCACGTGGACCACTGCCGCCCAGGCGCGCAACCAGGACGGCGGGACCGACGTCGTCACGTTCGACACGACCTCGGCGCGCTACGTGCGCTGGCAGGGCGTCGCGCGCGGCACGACGTTCGGGTACTCGATGTACGAGTTCCGCGTTCTGACCCCCGGCGCCTCGATCGACCCGACGACCGACCTGTTCGGCCCGAACGTCCTCGTGTTCGACCCCTCGATGCCGGACTCCGCGATCCAGCACCAGATCGACACCGTGTTCGCCCAGCAGGAGCAGGACCAGTTCGGCCCCGGCCGGTACCAGTTCCTCTTCACGCCCGGTGAGTACGAGGTCGACGCGCGCATCGGCTTCTACACCTCGCTCTCGGGTGTCGGCCAGGACCCGACCGACGTGACCGTGAAGGGCGGCGACTGGGTCGACGCGCAGTGGTTCGGCGGCAACGCGACCCAGAACTTCTGGCGCTCGGCCGAGAACCTGTCGATCACGCCCGACGACGGCATGGCCCGCTGGGCCACGTCCCAGGCGGCACCGTTCCGCCGCATCCAGGTCAACGGCGGCCTCCAGCTCGACTCGTCGGCCTACGGCTGGTCGTCGGGCGGCTACATCGCCGACACCAACGTGACCGGGGTCGTCGAGTCCTGGACGCAGCAGCAGTGGTACGCCCGCGACAGCTCGGTCGGCGAGTGGAAGGGCGGCGTCTGGAACATGGTCTACTCGGGCGTCGAGGGCACGCTGCCCACGGCCGCGACGTGGCCCAAGCCCCCCGTGACCCGGCTCGACACGACGGGCACCGTCCGCGAGAAGCCCTACCTCTACCTCGACGGCGACGAGTGGGCCGTGTTCGTCCCCGAGCTGCGCGAGGGCACGACCGGCACCACCTGGAAGAACGGCCACACGGCCGGCACGTCGGTCCCGCTCGACGACTTCTTCGTGGCCAAGGAGGGCGACACCGCGGCCGAGATCAACGCGGCCCTGGCCGCGGGCAAGAACCTGCTCATGACCCCGGGCGTCTACCGCGTCGACCAGACGATCCAGGTCGACAGGCCCGGCACGGTCGTCCTGGGCCTGGGCTACGCGACGATCATCCCCGAGCACGGGGGCGTCGGCATGCACGTGGCCGACGAGGACGGCATCACGGTCGCGGGCATCCTGTTCGACGCCGCGGTCACCGAGTCCCCGGCGCTGTTCGTCGTCGGCGACGAGGGCGTCCACACCGACCACTCGGACGACCCGATCGTCCTGCACGACGTGTTCATGCGCGTGGGCGGTGCTGTCGCGGGCAAGGTCGACGCGGCCATGATCATCAACGCCGACGACACCATCGTCGACCACGTGTGGTCGTGGCGCGGTGACCACGGCGAGGGCATCGGCTGGGACCTCAACACGTCCGACTACGGGTTCGTGGTCAACGGGGACGACGTCTCGGCGTACGGCCTGTTCGTCGAGCACTACCAGAAGTACAACACCCTGTGGAACGGCGAGCGGGGCAAGACCGTGTTCTACCAGAACGAGCTGCCGTACGACGTCCCGGACCAGGCAGCCTGGCAGAACGGTGACACCCGCGGGTGGGCGGCCTACAAGGTCGCGGACGGTGTGAAGAACCACGAGGCCTGGGGCCTGGGCTCCTACTCGAACTTCACGTCCGACACCGAGGAGACCGAGATCGTCGTCGACGGCGGCTTCGAGGTCCCCCAGGTGGCCGGCGTCAAGATGCACAACATGCTCGTCGTCTCCCTGGGCGGCGAGGGCATCTTCGAGGCCGTCATCAACGGGGTCGGCCCGCGCGCCGACGGACCGGACACCATCCCGAGCTACGTCGCCTTCTACGGCGGCGTCGACGTGACGCCCGCGCCGGCGCTCGACGTGCAGGCCACGGCCGTCACGCGCTGCGTGGCCGGCAAGGTCCAGCTCGCGGTCACGGCGACCAACAAGGAGGGCGCGCCGGTCGACGTCGCGCTCGCCACGCCGTACGGCACCAAGACGTTCTCCCAGGTGGCGGGGGGCAGGCTCGCAGCACAGAGCTTCAACGCCCGGGCGGCCTCGGTCTCGGCCGGCAGCACCTCGGTGACCGCGACGGGCACCGTCGACGGGACGGCCGTCACGACGGTCGTGCCCGCGACGTTCGACGGGAGGACCTGCTGACCTCCTGACCGGGTGACCAGCCGGCCTGCCCGGGTCCGCGACACGACGTCGCGGCCCGGGCGGGCCGCCGGTCTGAACCTCAGGCCGAGCCCCGCACCACGAGCGCGGGCTCGAACAGCACCGAGCGCACCGCGAGCGTCGGGTCCTCGATGCGCTCGAGCAGGAGCCGGACCATCTCGCCCGCCATCTCCTCGACCGGTTGGCGCACGGTCGTCAGGGCGGGCCGGGCCCGCTGTGCGAGGGCGGTGTCGTCGAACCCGATGACCGCGACGTCCTCGGGCACGCGTCGTCCGGCCTCGTGCAGCACGTCGATCGCCCCCTGGGCCATGAGGTCGTTCCCCGCGAAGACCGCGTCGACCCCGGGCACCTGATCGAGCAGCGCCCGCATCGCGGCGTCGCCGCTCTCGATCGTGAAGTTCCCCTCGACCGACGGCACGTAGGCATGGCCCCGCCGCGCGAGGGCGTCCCGGAACCCGGCGAGCCGGTCGTTCGCCGCGAGCACCCCCAGCGGTCCCGAGATCGCGGCCGGCGCCGTCCTGCCGTCGGCCACGAAGTGCTCCGCGGCGAGCGCTCCCCCGTCCCGGTTGGCCAGGTCGACGAAGCTGATCGGGAGCGGCGACGACGGGCGCGCGAACAGCACCGCGGGGCGCCCGACCTCGACCAGGAGGGCGGGCAGCGGGTCGTCGGCGCGGGTCGAGACGTGCAGGACGCCGTCGGCGTTGCCCTGGCGGACGTAGGAGACGACCTGCGCCCGGGCCGCGTCGTCCTCGGCGAGCATGAGGACCGGGTGCACGTCGTGCGGGCGCAGGGCCCGGACGATCCCCGCGACGATCCGCCCGAAGAACGGGTCGTCGAACACGTGGCCCGCGTAGCGGCTACCGCCCGAGCCGGGGTCGGTCACGGGGTCCGTCTCGGGATCCGTGCCGGAGATCACGAGCGCGACGCTCCCGGTGCGTCGCGTGACGAGCGTGCGGGCCGCCCGGTGCGGGGAGTAGCCCGTCGCGGCGACCGCGCTCTGCACGAGCTCCTGGAGAGCGGGCGCGACCTTGCGCTTGCCGTTGATGACGCGCGACGCGGTCGCGCGCGAGACACCGGCGACGCGCGCGACGTCGTCGAGCGTCGGGCCGGCGGAGGGACGAGGTGCTGTCACAGGGGTGACGCTAGCATTCTCGGGATAGCGCTTTCCCGCCGAGGTGCAGCGCGCCAACGCGACGAACCGGCAGCATTCCGCCGTTCCTCCGTCCTGGTCGCCGCCCGTTCTGCCTTCTCGAAGTTCACCCCGCTGCACACTTTCGGGAACCGTTCCCTTGACAGCCCTCCTGAACGTCGGAATACTCCGAATTCGGATGAGAGCGCTCTCCCGGATGGATCCAGCTCGACGAAGAACTGATTCCCGGAGCCTGCCGACGACGGCCAGGACTCCTGTCTCCCCCGAGAGGTAGAACATGAGACCCCCGCACACCCCTGCCAGACCGCGGCGCAGCAGGCGGCGCAGCCTGACCGCGCTCGCCCTGTCGCTGCTCGTCGCGTCCGCGACCCTGGTACCCGTCGGAGCCGCCGAGGCGGCCCCGACCCTGCTGTCCCAGGGCAAGCCGGCCACGGCGTCGTCGGTCGAGAACCCCGACTACACGCCCGCCTCGGCAGCCGTCGACGGCAACCCGGGCACGCGCTGGGCCAGCGCCTGGTCCGATCCCCAGTGGATCCAGGTCGATCTCCAGCAGCGCTCCACGATCGAGCGCGTCGAGCTCCAGTGGGAGTCGGCGCACGCCAAGGCGTTCCAGATCCAGGTCTCCGACGACGCCACGACCTGGACCGACGTCTACTCGACGCAGAGCTCGACCGGCGGCGACCAGACGCTCGCCGTCACCGGAGCCGGCCGCTACGTGCGGCTCCTCGCGACGCAGCGAGCCACGGGCTACGGGAGCTCCCTGTGGGAGCTCAAGGTCTTCGGCACACCGGGCGCCGGCCCTGTCGATCCCGTCGACCCGACCGACCCCGTCGACCCGACGGACCCCGACTACGTGAACCCGGGCCACCCGAACGTGCCCGTGCCGGACTCGGGTCCGAGCACCGTGAAGGTCGTGGGCGGCAGCGGCGACTGGGACCTCCAGGTCGACGGCAAGCCGTACACGGTCAAGGGCTTCACCTGGGGACCGTCGTTCGCCTCGGCCGACCACTACATGGCACCGCTCGTCGCCATGGGCGCCAACACGGTCCGCACGTGGGGCACGGGAGCCGACACCAAGCAGCTGCTCGACTCCGCGGCCGCTCACGACGTCCGCGTGGTCATGGGCTTCTGGCTGCTGCCGGGCGGCGGGCCGGGCTCGGGCGGGTGCATCAGCTACACGACCGACACGAGCTACAAGGCGACGACCAAGGCCGACATCCTCCAGTGGGTCGAGGCCTATAAGAACCACCCGGGCGTCCTGATGTGGAACATCGGCAACGAGGCGATCCTGGGCCTGCAGAACTGCTTCTCGGGCACGGTCCTCGAGGCCGAGCGCAACGCGTACGCCGCGTTCGTCAACGAGGTCAGCGTCGCGATCCACCGGATCGACCCGAACCACCCCACGACCAACACCGACGCCTGGGCCGGCGCCTGGCCGTACCTCAAGGCCAACGCCCCGGACCTCGACCTGCTCTCGATCAACGCCTACGGCGACGTGTGCAACATCCGGGAGAACTGGGAGGCCGGCGGCTACGACAAGCCCTACCTGCTGACCGAGGGCGGCGCGGCCGGCGAGTGGGAGGTGCCGGACGACGTCAACGGCGTGCCCGACGAGCCGACCGACATCGAGAAGGGCGCGGCGTACGTCTCGTCCTGGAAGTGCCTCATGGAGCACGAGGGCAAGGCGCTCGGCGCGACGTTCTTCCACTACGGCACCGAGGGCGACTTCGGCGGTGTCTGGTTCAACGTGATCCCGGGCGACAACAAGCGCCTCGGCTACTACTCGATCGCCAGGGCGTGGGGCGTCGACACGTCCGCCATGAACACCCCGCCCCGCATCCAGAGCATGGACGTGCCGGGCTCGACGAGCGTCGTCGCCGGGTCCTCGGTGGACCTGAACCTGACCGCGACCGACCCCGACGGCGACCCGATCAACTACGTCGCCTTCTTCAACAGCAAGTACATCGACGGGGCCGGCGGGCTCGCCTGGACCGCGCTCACGCAGACCGCTCCCGGGAAGTTCACGGTCACCGCGCCCGAGCGCCTCGGCGTGTGGAAGGTCTACGTGTTCGCCGAGGACGGCCAGGGCAACGTGGGCGTCGAGACCAGGTCGCTGCGCGTGGTCCCACCTGCGGTCCAGGGCACCAACCTCGCGCTGGGCAAGCCCGCCACCGCGTCGAGCTTCGACCCGTGGAACGGCGACTACTCGGCCGCCCGCGCGGTCGACGGCGACCTGGGCACGCGCTGGGCCAGCCAGTGGGGCCCGACGGCCTGGTTCCAGGTCGACCTGGGCTCGGTCAGGTCGTTCGACCACCTCCAGCTCGTGTGGGAGGCGGCGTACGGGAAGTCGTACGAGGTCCAGACCTCGGACGACGGCTCGACGTGGTCGACCGTCAAGACCGTCACGGGCGGCAACGGCGGCGTCGACGACCTCGACGTCGCGGGGTCCGGGCGCTACGTGCGCCTGAACCTCACCGAGCGCGGCACCGAGTGGGGCTACTCGCTCTTCGAGCTCGGCGTCTACGCGCGCTGACGAGACCCCGGGTGGGAGCGGCGCCCCCGCTCCCACCCGGACCCGCGCCCGGGGGCCACCGCACGGTGGTGGGCGCGTCGCGCTCCGGCGCGACCTCCCGACGACGACGTCACAGGAGGAAGCATGCACCGCACCACTCTCACGTCCCGCCGAGCGCCCGGGGACTCCCCGCAGCGCCACGGCCTGCCCCGCGCCCGACGACGGACCCGCGCCCTGGTCGGTTCGCTCTCGGCCGCCGCACTGGTCGCCTCGTCCGCGATCGCGATCGGCGCGGCCGGAGCGGCCAGCGCCGCACCGGGCACCCTGCTCTCGCAGGGAGCGCTGACCGAGGCGTCGAGCTCGGAGTCCGGCGGGCTCGGCCCGCGCTTCGCGGTCGACGGCGACCGGTCCACCCGGTGGGCGAGCTCACCGGGCGACGACCAGTGGTTCCGCGTGGACCTGGGCGACTCGTTCGCGCTCGACACGGTCGTCCTCGACTGGGAGGCCGCGTACGGCAGGGCGTTCACGATCCAGGTGTCGGACGACGCCACGACGTGGACCACCGCGGCGACCGTCACGGCCGGCACGGGCGGGCTCCAGACGCTCGACGTCGACGCGACGGGTCGCTACGTCCAGCTCGTCGGGACCCAGCGCGCCACGGGCTACGGCTACTCGCTGTACGAGCTCCAGGTCTTCGGGGACGGCACGCCCGTCGAGGTGCCCGAGACCCCGGTGTTCGACGACGAGGTCACGCACCACGAGTTCCAGGCGAACTGCTCGTTCTCGCACTTCGAGAAGGACGACCCGATCGTGTTCCCGGGCCAGCCGGGCGCCTCGCACCTGCACACGTTCGTCGGCAACCGGTCGACCGACGCCTTCTCGACGCCCGAGTCGCTCTTCGCGAGCACGGACTCGACGTGCACCGTGCCGCAGGACCACTCGGCCTACTGGTTCCCCGCGCTCTACCGCGGGGACACCCCGATCGCCCCGGACATCCCGATGACGATCTACTACAAGTCCGGGATCGACGACTACACCAAGGTCGTGCCGTTCCCCGCGGGCCTGGAGTTCGTGGCGGGCGACATGATGGCGACCGTCGACTCGTTCCGCACGGCCCCTGGAGCGGTCGAGGGCTGGGAGTGCGGCGAGATCTCCAAGAGCTGGTCGATCCCCGACCACTGCGACCCCGGCAGCCAGCTCAACCTGCGCTACCAGTCGCCGAGCTGCTGGGACGGCAAGCACCTGACGCCGGGCGCCGCCTCGCACATGGGGCACGGCACGCACATGGCCTACCCCGTCGCGGGGCAGTGCCCCATGACCCACCCCGTCGCGGTGCCCATGCTCGAGTTCAAGATCGCCTGGCCCGTGAGCGGTGACATGTCGGACGTGCGGCTGGCCAGCGGCTCGGACCAGTCGTGGCACTACGACTTCGTCAACGCCTGGGAGCCGGACGTCCTCGCGGCGCTCGTCAAGCAGTGCATCAACGGTGGCCTGCAGTGCAACCCGCGCGGCTACGACCTCTACAAGCCGCACCGCGGGACGGTCCTCGACGAGGACTTCAACCTGGTCGGCTGACGCCCCCCCCAACCCCGCGCCCGCCCACCCGGTCGGGGCGGGGCCGAGGACATCGGCCGACGACGAAGGGCCCCGAGCCGTCAGGGGGCGG
>NZ_JBHXBO010000090.1:0-15999 GCF_042726775.1 Oerskovia sp. NPDC060287 | reverse complement strand
GCCCAGGACAGGGCCTGACCGGCAGTGGGCGAGGTTTCCCTCCTGCGCCCGTCGTCTGCTCGATGCCACCGGCGGTCAGGTCGTCACAGCACCACCCGCACCATGAAACGAACTCGATGAGGAGTGACACGACATGTCTGAGCACGACTCGACCTACTCGCGCCGATCCGTCCTGCGGCTCGGCGCGCTGACGTTCGGGGCCGCAGCCGGTGCTGCGACCCTCGCCGGAGCAGGAGGGAACCTCGCGGTCGCGGCACCAGCCGCTGCCGCACCGGCACCGTTCGTCAACCCCGCCCCGCCGGTCAGCCGGCGCTTCCTGCAGTCGCTCGACCGCAGTGTCGCCCTCGACGGATGGACGGCGCAGCCGTTCTCGATGTCGCAGGTGACGCTCGAGCCGAGCGTCTTCACGCGGGCGCAGGACCAGGCGCTCAACCTTGCCCGGGTCTACCCGGTCGACCGGATCCTCGCGGTCTTCCGTCGGACCGCGGGGCTCGACACCAAGGGGGCGAGCGCTCCGGGCGGCTGGGAGGGCTTCGGGCACGCCAACGAGGACGCCTGGGGACCCGACGACTACCCGGGGCGCGCGAACACCCAGACCGCGAACCTGCTGCGCGGCCACTACGCGGGCCACTTCCTGTCGATGGTCGCGCTCGCCTACGGGAGCACGGGCGAGGCCGTCTTCAAGGACAAGGTGGACGCGATCGTCGCGGGGCTGGGCGAGGTCCAGGCCGCGCTCGCAGCCACGGGCCGCTACAGCCACCCGGGCTTCCTCGCCGCGTACGGCGAGTGGCAGTTCAGCCAGCTCGAGAAGTACGCACCCTACGGAGAGATCTGGGCGCCCTACTACACGTGCCACAAGATCATGGCCGGGCTGCTCGAGGCCTACCACCTCACGGGGTCGGCCCAGGCCCTCGAGATCGTCACGTCGATGGGCGAGTGGGTCCACAGCCGGCTCAGCAAGCTCCCCGCGGACCAGCTCGAGCGCATGTGGGCCATCTACATCGCGGGCGAGTACGGCGGCATGAACGAGGTCATGGCCGACCTCCACCAGATCACGGGCCGCGAGGACTTCCTCGCGACCGCGAAGCTGTTCGACCTCAACGCGCTCGTCAACGCGTCCGCCGCGGGTACCGACACGCTCAACGGCAAGCACGCCAACCAGCACATCCCGCAGTTCCCGGGCTACCTCAAGGTCTACTCGCACACGCACGAGCAGAAGTACCTCGACGCCGTGAAGAACTTCTGGGGCATGGTCGTCCCGGGGCGCACGTACGCGCACGGCGGCAACGGCGAGGGCGAGCTGTGGGGCCCCGCGAACACCGTCGCGGGAGACATCGGCACGCGCAACGCCGAGACGTGCGCGACCTACAACATGCTCAAGGTCTCGCGGCTGCTCTACTTCCACACGCTCGACCCGAAGTACATGGACTACTACGAGACGGGCGTGCTCAACCACATCCTGGGCTCGCGGAAGAACGCCGAGTCCTCGACGAGCCCCGAGGTCACGTACATGTACCCGGTCCACCCCGGGGCACGCCGGGAGTACGACAACACGGGCACGTGCTGCGGGGGCACGGGGCTCGAGAACCACGTCAAGTACCGCGACTCGATCTACTTCCGGTCGGCCGAGGACGCCCCGGGCAACCCCGTGCTGCACGTCAACCTGTACGTCGCCTCGACGCTCGACTGGTCCCAGAAGGGGTTCGAGATCGTCCAGCAGACCGAGTACCCCGAGGTCGGGGCGAGCACGCTCGTGGTCAACGGCTCGGGGCCGCTCGACCTGCGGCTGCGCGTCCCGCGCTGGATCCAGCGCGGGTTCGCCGTGAAGGTCAACGGCGTGGCGCAGGACCTCGAGGCCACACCCGGCACCTACGTCACGGTGAGCCGCACGTGGACGAGCGGTGACCGGGTGGAGATCTCGATGCCGCTCTCGCTGCGCGTCGAGCCCACGATCGACAACCCGTCGATCCAGGCACTGCACTACGGACCGGTGGTCCTGCTGGCTCGGAGCTCCGCCACGAAGTTCCTCAAGCTCTCGCTCTACGCGAGCATGCGCCTGGACGGGAGCCTGGACACCGCGGCCAAGGCTCTCGGGGACAACGTGTTCCAGCTCGGCGACCTGACGTTCGAGCCCGCGTACTCGGGCGGCAGCGCGCTCTACCACATGTACTTCGAGCGCTCCGAGCCCAAGATCGTGTTCGCGGGCACCGACTCGGGCGTGGCCAACGCGCGCCGCGCCAACGGCACGTCGTTCCTCGACGTGGTCTGGGCAGGGGGCTCGTTCGCGGACCGCGCGGCGTTCCTCGCGACGGTCCAGCGCACGGCCGAGACCTTCGTGTCCGAGGGCCTGCTGACGCGTCGGGACAGCCAGAAGGTCCTGGTCGCGGCGGGCAAGGCGAAGATCGCGTGAGCGCCCACGCAGGGCGCCGCGACGCGGCGCCGGACACCACGCACAGGCACGACGGAGCGGGCCTGCGGGCCCTGGGACGAGGGACGGTCATGGCGCGAGCAGGACGAGGGCGGGCGGTCGGGTTCTCCCGTCCGCGACGATGGACGGCGGCGACGCTCGCGGGCGTGCTCGTGGGTGCAGGGGCGCTGGGAGGCGCAGGCATCGCGGTCGCCGCGGGCGGAGCGCCGCTCCCTGCCGTGACGGCGGCCGCCGAGGCTCCGGCCAACGTGGCGCTGCTCGGCACGCCCGAGGCGAGCTACACCGCGAGCTGGCACGCGATCGACGCGGTCAACGACGGCGAGGTCGCGCACACCGGCTCGTACGACAAGGCGTGGGCCACGTGGGACGGCAACCGCCCGGCGACGCAGTGGCTCGAGTACGCGTGGGAGGCGCCCGTCCGGGTCGACCGCTCGGTCCTGTCCTTCTGGTCGGACGGCGAGGGGGCCAACGGCGACAACGTCCGGGTCCCCGGGTCGTGGAAGATCCAGTACTGGGACGAGGCGAGCTCGACGTACAAGGACGTCGTCAACCCCAGCGCGTACGGGACGGCGCGTCTCGCGCCGAACGAGACGACCTTCGAGCCCGTGACCACGACCAAGGTGAGGGCGACGTTCGACGCGCTCAAGGGCGCGACGGTCGCGACGTACTCAGCGGTCGGCGTCACCGAGTGGGAGCTGTGGGGCACGGGCGGCACCGAGGAGCCCGAGCCCGTCGACCCGAACGCGCCCATCGACGTCTCGCCCGTGCACGTCCCCACGCTCGTCGGCGAGCTGCCCGATCTGCCAGGGGACGTCGACGCGATCTACGAGGACGGGCGCGTCGCGTCCGTCGCGGTCGACTGGGACGACGTCACGGCCGAGCAGGTCGCCGAGAAGGGGAGCTTCGGCGTCTCGGGAGTGGCGGCGGGGATCGTCGAGCCGGTCCAGGGCACGGTCTACGTGCGCGACGGCGAGCCCGGCGACGTGACCGAGGTCGACTACGTGAGCGTCGTGACCCTCGCGGGGACCGCACCGGTCCTGCCCGCGAACGTCACGGCCGCGTTCGAGGACGGCTCGCGCGACAGCCGCACGGGGGTCGAGTGGGACGCCGTCGAGCCGTCGCAGTACGCCGAGGCGGGAGAGCTCTTCTTCGTGGAGGGCGACGTCGAGGGCACCGACCTGCCGGCCGAGGCGACCGTGTTCGTCGTGGCCCCGGACGACGCCGAGGACTCCATCGCGCCCACGGTCTTCCTGTCGGTCGAGCCAGGTCCGGCGACCTCGGGCTGGTACGTCGAGCCCGTGCGCGTCACGGTCGCGGCGAGCGACAACCGCGACCCGGCCCCCGCGGTCGAGGTCTTGGTCGACGGCGGTGAGTGGGCCGCGTACACGGGCCCCGTCACGGTCGACACCGACGGCGTGCGCACGGTCGCGGCCCGCGCGACCGACGCGTCGGGCAACGTGGGCGAGGCGACGCGCGAGCTCAAGGTCGACGCCACCGCACCCGTCACGGTCGCGACGGTCAAGAACCTCGGGTCGAGCGTCGAGGTGACGCTCACCGCGACGGACGCCGGGTCGGGCGTGGACCGGATCCAGTGGGAGGGCCCGGGCACGTTCTGGGGCACCTACCAGGAGCCGTTCACGCGTGCCCTGACCGAGGAGCCGCAGGTCATCGAGTTCGCGGCGACCGACGCCGCGGGCAACCAGGAGGTCCGTCAGCGGATCGAGCTGCCCGCCCTGGGCGAGCCCGAGCCTGACCTGGTGGTCGAGGTGTCGGCGACGGCGAGGTGCGTGGCGGGCAAGGTCACGGTGTCGGTGCGTGCGGTGAACGGTGAGGACGTGCCGGTCGACGTGAAGGTCGCCTCGGCGTTCGGGTCCAAGTCGTTCACGGGGGTGGCGCCGGGCAAGTCGGCGTCGCAGTCGTTCGCGACGCGTGCGGGCTCGGTCGACGCCGGCGTCGTCACGATCACCGCGAGCACGACGGGCGCCTCGCCCGTCACCGCCACGTTCGAGGCGCCGTACCCGGCCCTCGACTGCGGGTGATCGCCTGACCCCCTGACCGCCGCGGGGCGAGGCGGTGCTGTCTCGTCCCGCGGCTGCCCCGCGCCGTGCCGGTGCGCCGGGGCCCACGCCCGGCCTGCCGCGACGTCTCCTTGCGTCGCGGTGGGCCGGGCGTCGTCGTCCCTGCTGCCCGACGGCGCAGCGCACCCGTGAGCGCGGGACACCTGATGTGTACTGCTCACGCCCCGGCGTCGGGCTGCGGTATCCGCCACAGGTCGAGCGACGACCAACCTGCAGGTATCCCGAGCGAGGCGATCGTCAGGTCCGGTGACGAGGGGAAGGTGTCGATCAAGGTGACGAGACGGCGACTCCAACCTGCGTCCGTGTCGATCGATCTGAGGAGGTAGGCGATCACCGCCAGAGCGTTGTACACGGAGAAGGAGCCTTTGGACGTCTCGTCAGCGCGTAGATGGTCGAGGAGTGGAACGACCCCGACCTTCGGCCGACTCGGGGCGTGCTGCAGCTTTCGGTTGTAGAGGCGCGCGTGATGTGCCGCAACGTTGCGCACGTAGTTCACGCTTGCGAGCCAGCTCGCCATCAACCTCTTCGTCGGAACTCCGAACTCTCGGGCGATCTCCTCCGCGTCCTCGTCCCTGAGCCCCTGGTACAAGCGGGAAAGGTGGCCAAGCTCGAGG
Source organism: Oerskovia sp. NPDC060287 (assembly GCF_042726775.1). Lineage (NCBI taxonomy): Bacteria > Bacillati > Actinomycetota > Actinomycetes > Micrococcales > Cellulomonadaceae > Oerskovia > Oerskovia sp. NPDC060287. The sequence goes on along the minus strand of NZ_JBHXBO010000090.1, from coordinate 10,879 downwards.
ATCTCGGTGAGCGCCCAGATCGGCATCCGGCCGCCGTAGTTCTCCCGGAAGTGCGCGACGAAGGTCTCGTCCGACCGGTCGCGTCGATCAGCGACGCGCTGGAGCCACTCTGCGTGCTTGCCGGGTCGCGTCCTCCAACCGGTCGTCCGGTCCAGCTGATGCTCCACGAACGTCGGGAGGAACGTCTCCGGATCGAGGTGTGCGAATGCGGATCGGCGCCCGAGGACGTAGCCGATACGCATGCGGAACGCGACCTCGATCCGCTCGACACCGTCCATCACGAGCAGACGCAGCGAACGATCCAGGTCGATCACCTCGGCGATGTGGTCGATCGACGCGCCAGGCTTGTAGCCCTGCAGAACCCGAGTTCGAACCTTGCCATTCTCGTCGATGTACTGTTCCGAGCTGCGCAGCGGGTAGAGGTACCCCGTGATGCGGTAGTAGCCGATGGCGCAGAGGAGGGCCGCGGTGCGGTCACGCGGATCGACGTCGACCCCGCGCCCGTCGAGTTTTTCGATCTGCTGATCGAGCGACAGCCACGGCTTGGTGTACTCGTTGGTGTACTCGCCCATCGCGCCCCCCAGCGGCAAGAAAATCAGCCCGCCGCCATTCGGCGACGGGCTGATCGTGATGCTGCGAGACTACCTGCTGCTCGTGTCACCGTCCAGAGGCGCGGAGCGCACCCGTGAGCGCCGGTGCGCTCCGTCGTCGGGCAGAATCGAGGCATGAGTGCTGGTGCGGTACGGCGGGGCCGACGGCCCGCGGGCAAGGACACCCGGGCGTCGATCGTGGCCGCGGCGCGCGAGGAGTTCGCCGCCAAGGGGTACGACGCCGTGAGCATGCGCGGCGTGGCGCGCGCGGCCGGGGTGGACCCCGGACTGATCCGGCACTACTTCGACGGCAAGGGCGAGCTCTTCGCGGCCTCGCTCGTCCCCGCGGGGGCAGACCCGCAGGTGCTCGCAGGCCGGTTCGCCGAGGGCGGTCTCGAGGGCCTGGGGGAGCGCCTCGCGCGCACGGTGCTCGCGGTCTGGGACGCACCCGACGGGCAGGTCCAGCTCCGGCTCGTGCTGTCCGGGCTGCTGTCCGCCGACGGGCACGTGCAGGAGCTGCCGCGCTACCTCCAACGGACGGTGTTCGACCAGGTCGCCGCGCTCCTGCCGCGCGAGGTCGCGGGGAGGCGTGTGGGCCTGGTCGCGAGCCAGGTGCTCGGGGTGCTGGTCACGCGTCATCTGCTGCACCTCGAGCCGGTGGCGTCGATGTCGCCCGAGGAGCTCGTGCGATCGATCGCCCCGACGATCCAGCGCTATCTCGAGGGTGCGGACGAGGGTCTTGCGCCGGGCACCCACGAGGAGCACAATTCCTCACATGGGGAATACTGACCCGGTCATCAGCGTCCGCAGCCTCCGCGTCGACCGCGGCGGGACCACCGTCCTGCACGGGCTCGACCTCACGGTGCCGGACCGCCAGGTCGTCGGGCTGCTCGGACCGAGCGGCAGCGGCAAGACCACGCTCATGCGTGCGCTCGTCGGGGTCCAGCAGATCACGGACGGGGAGGTCGAGGTCCTGGGCCGGGCGGCCGGAGACCCCGTGCTGCGGCGCCGCGTCGGGTACGTGACCCAGTCGCCCAGCGTCTACGCGGACCTCAGCGTGACCGAGAACCTGCGCTACTTCGCGACGATCCTGGGCGCGGGGCCGCGTGACGTCGCGCGCGTGACCGACGCCGTGGACCTCGCGCGGCACGCCCGGCGCCGGGTCGGCACGCTGTCGGGCGGCGAGCGGTCGCGCGTCTCGCTGGCCGCCGCGCTGCTGGGGGACCCGCAGCTGCTCGTGCTCGACGAGCCGACCGTCGGGCTCGACCCAGTCCTGCGCCGCGACCTGTGGGACCTGTTCGCGCGCCTGCGCGACGCCGGGACCTCGCTGCTCGTGTCCTCGCACGTCATGGACGAGGCGACGCGCTGCGACCGGCTCCTGCTCCTGCGTGACGGTCGCCTGCTCGCGGACGACACCCTGCCGGGCCTGCTCGAGCGCACGGGCGCCCACGACGTCGAGCACGCGTTCCTGCGGCTCGTGGAGGAGCCCGCCGGCCCCGACGGCGCAGCGGCCGTCAGGAGTCCACGTCACCTCGGAGGGGAGGCGTCATGAGCATGCACGACGCACGGGAGGCGAGCACGCTCGCGGCGGGGACCGCGGTCGACCACGAGCACGCGGCGGCGGCCAGCCGCGCACCACGCGCCCTGAGCCCCGGCCTGACCCTCGCGACCGCGGGCCGGGTCCTGCGGCAGATCCGCAACGACCCGCGCACCATCGCGCTGCTCGTCGTGCTGCCGTGCGTGCTGCTGGGACTCATCGCCTGGATGTTCGACGGGACGCCCGTCCTGGACCAGTTCGGCCCCATCCTCGTGGGGCTGTTCCCCATGATCATCATGTTCCTCGTCACGAGCGTGACGACGCTGCGCGAACGGCAGTCCGGGACGCTCGAACGGCTCATGACCATGCCGCTCGGCAAGGGCGACTTCGTGGGCGGCTACGCGCTCGCGTTCGCGCTCCTCGCGACCGTGCAGGCCCTGGTCGTGGTGGCGTTCGCGGTGTGGGTGTGCGGCATGGACGTTGCCGGGCCCGTGGGCCTCGTGGTGCTCGTCGCGGTGCTCGACGCGATCCTCGGGTCGTGCCTGGGGCTCGCGGCCTCGGCCCTGGCCCGCTCGGAGTTCCAGGCCGTGCAGCTCATGCCCGTGGTCCTGTTCCCGCAGCTCATCACGTGCGGCCTGCTCATGCCGCGCGACGAGATGCCCGCGGTGCTCGAGGCGATCAGCCGGGTGCTGCCCCTGACGTACGGCGTCTCGGCGCTCCAGGACGTGGCCGCAGGCGGTGGGTTCGCGGACGTCCGCGGTGCCGTCGCGGTCATCGTCGGGTTCATCCTGGGGGCGATCGTGCTGGGGACGCTCACCCTGCGGCGCCGGACGGCCTAGCGTCGCCCCACGTGCGGGGCGCCTCACGTCGAGCTCAGAACCGCCCGCCTCGTCTTCCGCGCTCCCCCCAGACGAATAGTCTCGGGCCGAACTGTGTAGTCTCAGCCCACACACGGTCACGATGGGGGAGCGTTCATGCGAGGAAGCAAGGCGGCCGGGGCTTCGGCTCTGGTACTGGTGGCTCTGACGATGGCGGGCTGCAGCGGGGAGGGCAGTGCCGCCCTTCCCGAGCCCACGGGAGAGGTTGCTCAGGTCGACGCACCCGAGGACGGGGCGCAGGACGCTGCCGCGTGCGCGGCGGTCTCCGACGTGATGACGATCGTGGAGAACGCAGACATTGCTCTGAGCGAGGGCCGCATGGCCGCCCAGGAGCAGCAGGGCTGGTACGAGGTCGCGACCGATGTGCTGCACCGCATCCCCTCGGGCGGCGACAGTGCCGTGAGCCTGGGGGTCGCCGACCTGCAGGCCACCGTCCCTGCGGTCGAGACCTGGCCCAGGACCGAACCCACCGTCATCAGGTCGGACGCCTGGAACGATGCGCTCACCACGCTCGACGCGCCGTGCCTCGAGGTGGACTCCGAGCTGACCATCGGCGTCTTCACCGGCGGCTGAGGCTTGCTGTCCGCTCCGGGAGTCCTCGTCGACGGCCGGCTCCCTTCGAGGACCTGGGGCTGACACAGCCTGAGGTGTACCCGGCCAGGTGGTGGTCCACGTCGAGCTGTCGGCACGAGGACCTCCTGGGCCCGCCCGCGCCCTGAGAGCCCTCTGCCCCCGCCGTCTTCCACGGCTCGTCGACCGGCTACCACGGTTCACCGAATCTCACCCGCTGAGGCGCCCGCACGGGGCCCGAGACGTGGGAGGATGGGCGCGCTCGGGGGCGCGAGGCGACAAGGGAGTGCGCAAGTGCGGATCGTGAACCCGCGGGCTGGAGCCCGCACGTTCGCAGGGGCTGTGGCAGGACTCGTGATGGTCGGCGGGATCGTCCTCGGTGGGCTTCCCGCGGTCGCGGCCCCACCCGTCCCGGTCGGGGACCACGGACCGGAAGGCGTGAGCCTCCAGGTGGGCATCACGGGGATCACCCCGCTCTCGGTGGTCGACGCGGTCGCGGAGAACCCCGTGCCGGGCGGGACGCTCGTCGTCCGCGGCCAGGGATTCGTGCCTTTCGTGACGTACGACGTGCACCTCCACTCGACGCCCACGTTCCTCGGGACCGTGACCGCGCGCGCGGACGGGACCATCGAGCTCGTCACGACCATCCCGCTCTCGACGCTCCCCGGCCCCCACTACGTCGTGGTCACCGACCCCCTGAGCGGTGCGTCGGTCCGGTCGGCGTCGTTCGACGTCCGCAGTGCTCCCGGCGGCGGCACCGACGGCAGCGGAGGCACGGGCGGCGGGACGACCACGGGCAACGGCACGACGGCCGAGGGGACCTCGCCCGGCAAGGTCCCAGGCCCGTTGGCCTCGACCGGCGTCACGGTCGCCGGCACCCTGGCCGTCGCAGGAGCCCTCGTCGCGGGGGGCGCGGCGCTCAGACGCCGCCGGACCCGCGCGAGCTGAGCGGCGCCGTCGGGCGTCCTGAACGGTGGACCGGGCGTGGCCCCGTGACTACGGCCGCGCCGCGAACCGCTCGAGCAGCTCGGCGTGCCCCGAGACGATGAGCAGGTCGTTCGCGGAGATGCGCGTGGTCGGCTCGGCGTACACGAAGTCCTGACCCGGCGACTTCACGCCGATGATGGTCACGCCGTAGCGGTCACGGACCTTGGTCTGCTCGATCGTGAAGCCCTGCGTCTCCTTCGGGGGACGCATCTTGACGATCGTGAAGCCGTCCTCGACCTCGATGTAGTCGAGCAGCTTGCCCGAGACCAGGTGCGCGACGCGGCTGCCCGCGTCGGCCTCGGGGAACACCACGTGGTGCGCGCCGATGCGCTGCAGGATGCGACCGTGCTCGGCAGAGATGGCCTTGGCCCAGATCTGGGGGGTGCCCAGGTCCACCAGGTTCCCCGTGATGAGCACGCTCGCCTCGAGCGAGGTGCCCACGCCCACGACCGCGACCGGGAAGTCGCGCGCGCCGAGCTGTTCCAGGGCGGTCGGGTTGGAGGCGTCGGCCTCGACGAGCGGGATGCGGCCCGACCACTGCGCGATGAGCTCGGGCGACCGCTCGACCGCGAGCACGTCCTGGCCGAGCCGGTCGAGGGTCGCCGCGATCGCGGACCCGAACCGGCCGAGACCGATCACGAGCACGCCGGCATTCTTCTCGGGGGCCTTCTTGTCGGGCACCTGGGGGACCTTTCGTCAGGAGGCGCGGTCCGGCAGCGAGCCGGGGCCGCACCAGGGAGCGGGGAGGCGGGGTCAGCCGATGATGGGGCGTTCCTCGGGGTAGCGGATGACGCGGCGCCGGTCGCGCAGCGCGAGCGCGGCCGCGAGCGTCATGGTCCCGGTGCGCCCGATGAACATGAGCACGACCAGGACGTACTTGCCGGCGGTCGGGAGGTCGGCCGTCACGCCCGTCGAGAGGCCCACGGTCGCGAACGCGGAGATGGTCTCGAAGAGGATCACGTCGAGCGTCCAGCCCGTGATCTCGAGCAGCAGCAGGCTCGCGACGAGCACGGCCGTCGCGCCGATGAACGACACGGCCACGGCCAGGCGGAGGGTCTCGCGGGGGATGCGTCGACCGAACGCCTCGAGGTCGCGGTCGCCGCGGGCCTCGGACACGATCGCGAGCAGCATGACCGCGAGCGTCGTGACCTTGATGCCGCCCGCGGTCGAGGCGCTGCCGCCACCGACGAACATGAGCGCGTCCGTGATGAGCCAGCTCGACTCGTGCATGCCGTTGATGTCGATCGTCGAGAAGCCCGCGGACCGGGGCATGACCCCGGCGAACAGCGAGGCGAGGATCTTCTCGTTGAGGCTCAGCGGGCCCAACGTCTTGGCGTTGGTCCACTCGAAGGCCGCGAACAGGACCACGGCCACCACGACCAGGACCGCGCTCGTGGTGAGCGTCAGTTTGGTGTGCAGGTTCCACTTCGAGGCGCGGCGCCGGTTGCGCATGATGTTGAGGATCACGGGGAAGCCCAGCGAGCCGATGAACACGCCGATGATGATCGGCATGAGCAGCATCCAGTCGCCCACGTAGGGGGTCAGACCCTCGGCCGTGGGGATGAACCCCGCGTTGTTGAACGCCGAGATCCCGTAGAACAGGCCGTGCCAGGCGGCCTCGCCGAAGGTCTCCTCGAGCACGATGAAGCGCGGCAGGAGCAGCAGCGCGATGAGCAGCTCGATGCTGGTCGACGTGATGACGACGACGCGGATCAGCGAGCCGACCTCGCCGAGCCGGGTCGTCTTGGTCTCCGAGGCCGTGAGCAGCTTCTGCGTCAGCCCGATGCGCCGCGAGACGGCCATGCCCAGGATCGAGGCGAGCGTCATGACGCCCAGGCCACCGATCTTGATGCCCACGAGGATCACGACCTGCCCGTACGTGGACCAGTAGGTTCCCGTCGGGACCACCACGAGGCCCGTGACGCACACGGCCGACGTCGCGGTGAACAGCGCGTCGATCAGGGGCGCGGACCTCCCGGACGTCGTGGCCCACGGCGCCATGAGGAGCAGCGTGAACAGCGAGATCACCGCGGCGAAGACCGTGACCGCGAGGCGGGCCGGTGAGTGGCGGGCGAGGCGGTCGACCAGCTCGCGCCCTGCGAAGAAGCGCCCGGAGACCCCCTGGGGCATCGGTCCTCCGTCTCGCTGTCCGTGCGTCCTCGTCCGGGTGGACGAGCGGCGGGGCGTGCCCTGCGGGGCCGTCCGGTCGCCGTGCGTGCCGATGTGTCGCCCAACTCTGCCACAGGACGGGCCCTGCCCACCGGCTGAACCGCGTGGCGCCGTCGGGCCGCGCGGGCGATACCGTGTTTCCTGCCGGCTGCCGAACGCACTCTCGCGTCGCGGTACGGGCCGTGCGACGGAGCACCCGTCGCACGGACGAGACACCGAGCGAGGAGCGCACGTGACCGGAACCGACACCGTGCCGTTCGTCGCGCAGGTCGTGTGGAGCCCGGACCTGCTCGGGTACGACTTCGGGCACGGGCACCCCATGTCCCCGACGCGCCTCGACCTGACCATGCGCCTGGTGCGCGCGCTGGGCCTGCTCGACGCCCCGGGGGTCGAGGTCGTCGGGACGTCCCCGGCCACCGACGAGGTGCTCGACCTGGTGCACGACCCGGCGTACGTCGCCGCGGTCCACGCGGCCTCGGAGCAGGGGGTGGAGAACGCCTCGCTGGGGCTGGGCACCGAGGACGACCCGGTGTTCGCCGGGATGCACGAGGCCGCAGCACGCATCCTGTCGGGCTCGTACGAGGCCGCGGGGGCCGTCTGGTCGGGGCACGCGCTGCACGCCGTGAACATCGCGGGGGGCATGCACCACGCCCAGCGCGGGGCCGCGTCGGGCTTCTGCATCTACAACGACGCGGCGGCCGCGGTCCGTCGCCTGCTCGACGACGGCGCCCAGCGCGTCGCGTACGTCGACCTCGACGCTCACCACGGCGACGGGGTCGAGTCGATCTTCTGGGACGACCCGCGCGTCCTGACCGTCTCGGTCCACCAGAGCGGCGCGACGCTCTTCCCCGGCACGGGGCACGCGACGGACACGGGTGGCGCATCGGCGTCGGGCACCGCGGTCAACCTCGGCCTGCCCCGACGGACCGACGGCTCGCGCTGGCTGCGGGCCGTCGACGCGGTCGTCCCGCCCGTCCTGCGCGCGTTCCGGCCGCAGGTGATCGTGTCCCAGCACGGCTGCGACGCCCACGGGCACGACCCTCTGAGCGACCTCGACGTGAGCATCGACGCCCAGCGCGCGGCCGTGCGGTGGATCCACGAGCTGGCGCACGAGCTCGCCGAGGGGCGCTGGGTCGCCCTGGGCGGCGGGGGCTACTCGGTCACGTCGGTCGTCCCGTTCGCGTGGTCGAACGTCGTCGCGGAGGTCGTCCACGCGCCCGTGGCGCCGTCCACGCCCGTGCCGGCCGCCTGGCGCGACCACATCACCGCGGTCGCGCACCGCGAGACCGCCCGGCTCATGGGGGACGGCGAGGTCGCGTTCACGTCCTGGGGGCGCGGGTACGACCCCGAGGACGAGGTCGACCGTGCGGTCGTCGCGACGCGCAAGGCCGTGTTCCCCCTGCTGGGGCTCGACGCGCAGTTCGACTGAGACGGGTCGAGGACACCTCCTTGGCCGGCGCAGGGCACGCGCCGAGCACGCGTCCGTCCGGGGGCCGCGGCACGTGCCCGACGACGTCACCCGCGCTCGATTTCTGGCGACCGGCAGGGAGCAGGTAGTCTAAGGGACGGACTTTTTCTCGTGTTGGTCGGTTCCCGATCAGCCGTGGACCACCATGATCGGGGCGATCCCGATCGCACACCGATCCAGCATTGTGAGGACCCATGGGCTCCGTCATCAAGAAGCGCCGCAAGCGTATGGCCAAGAAGAAGCACCGCAAGCTGCTTCGCAAGACGCGCCACCAGCGTCGTAACAAGAAGTAGCAGCGCGGCGCGGTCACGCGCCTGCTGCCGCAGGAGCCCGGAACCCTCAGGGGTGCCGGGCTCTTCGCATGTCCGGGTGTGGGCGTGCCCGACCAGGCTGCGGAGGTCCGGCGTCGCGGCCTGCTCCTGGACCGCGGGGGGTCAGAGGCCGGTGCGGCCCTTGAGCGAGCGCCGGATCGAGCGCATGACGAGCCCGAGGACCCAGGCCGCCCCCGCCCAGCTCGCGGTCTTGAGCCCGCGGTTCGCGACGCGTCGGCGCCTGCCGCGGAACTCGCGGATGGGCCATCCGACGTCCTTGGCGTGGCGGCGCAGGCGCGTGTCGGGGTTGATCGCGCACGGGTGGCCGACGGCCTGCATCATGGTCACGTCGTTGAGCGAGTCGCCGTAGGCGTAGGAGGCCGAGAGGTCGATCCCGTGACGCTCGGCGAGCTCGCGGACGCCCGCCGCCTTGGCCCGGCCGTGCATCATGTCGCCCACGAGGCGGCCCGTGTAGAGGCCGTCCTCGTGCTCGGCGACCGTGCCGAGCGCCCCGGTCGCGCCGAGCCGCCGGGCGATGAGCTGACCGATCTCCAGAGGGGTCGCGGACACGAGCCACACCTGGTGGCCGGCCGCGATGTGCTCGTCGAGGAGCTTCTGGGTGCCGGGGAAGATCCGCAGCGAGAGGACCTGGTCGTAGACCTCCTCGCCGATCGCGACGACCTCGGCGACCGAGCGGCCCGCGATGAGGTCGAGGGCGCGCGAGCGGACCTGGTCGATCTGGCGCTTGTTCTCACCGAGCAGGAGGTAGCGGGCCTGGTGGAACGCGAACGTCACGAGGTCCGGGGTGGAGAAGAAGCCGCGCTGGTACAGCGCACGGGCCAGGTGGAACGAGCTGGCGCCCCGGATGATGGTGTTGTCGACGTCGAAGAAGGCCGCCGTCGGATGGGTGGACCCAGGTGCAGACGTCGGCATGCCGTCCACTCTATCGGCGCCCGCCGACGCCCGCCGACGACCTGTGCTCCTCAAGACGCCGACGACCGGGACGGCCCTTCTGTCCGGGATGCGTAGGCTGGGGGAGTGAGCACCGCAGAACCTGCCGCCGGACATGCCGCAGGACGAGACGCTCGACCCGACGCCGGGCCCGAGGGACTCGCCCCGGCCGAGACCTCTGGCGCCGCGCCACCGCGCGTCGTGCTCTACGGGCGCGAAGGGTGCCACCTGTGCGACGCGGCCCGCGAGACGGTCGAGGCCGTGTGCGCCGAGCAGCAGGTCGCGTGGGCCGAGGTCGACGTGGACGCGGACCCGACCGGCGCGCTCGCGTCCGAGTACGGCGACTACGTCCCGGTCGTGACGGTCGACGGGGTCCAGCAGGGGTTCTGGCAGGTGGACGGCGCACGGCTCGCCAGGGCGCTCGCGCGGCGGCGCGTCAGCGGCTGACGCTACGCGTTCGGGCCCAGAGCCTGAGATGATCCGAGACAGCAGCACAGCGAGGTCGTCAACGACGACGACATGACGAGGTATGGGTGGTACGAGTGGCAGAGACCCTGGGGGACACCGGTATTCCGGGCGCGACGGTGGCACGCCTGCCCGCCTATCTGCGGGCCTTGCGCGACCTGGAGGGGCGCGGCGTGGAGACCACGTCGTCGACCGAGCTCGCCGAGCTGGCGGGGGTCGGGTCCGCGCAGCTCCGCAAGGACCTGTCCTTCCTGGGGTCCTACGGGACGCGCGGTGTGGGGTACGTGGTCGACTCGCTCGCGACCTACATCACGTCGGCGCTGGGCGTGACCGACGAGCACCGGATCGCGATCATCGGTATCGGTAGCCTCGGTCATGCGCTCGCGAACTACTCGGGCTACGGGACCAGGGGCTTCGAGGTCGCGGCCCTGCTCGACGCGTCGCCGTCGGTCGTGGGCACCGAGGCGGCCGGCCTCGTGGTCGAGCACGTCGACGCGCTCGAGGAGGTCATCGTGCGCGAGAACGTCACGATCGTCGTCCTGGCCACGCCCGCGCACGTCGCGCAGGACGTCGCCGAGCGCGTGGTCGAGGCCGGGGTCCGCGAGATCCTCAACTTCGCGCCGCGCGCCCTCCAGCTGCCCGACGACGTGATCGTGCGCTCGGTCGACGTGGGCAGCGAGCTGCAGATCCTGGCCTTCCACGCGCAGGCCCGGGCGCTCGCGAACCGGCCTCCCGCCGAGGCGGGCCCGGATCTCGACGAGGACGAGGGCGCCGGAGCCTAGGGCGCGACCGCAGGTGGTGGGCCGCCCGTCGGGGGCGGGCCCCGCCGTCGGGCCCGCGAGCCCCCGGACAGCACAGGAGCCGGCGACCCGTCACGGGTCGAGGCGGATCCGCGGGCGGCCGAGCGGAAGCTGTGGGAGGGCGTGCGCTGAGGCCGTGCGGCGGGACGGGCC
>NZ_JBHXBO010000089.1:0-15980 GCF_042726775.1 Oerskovia sp. NPDC060287 | reverse complement strand
GCCCTCGTTCTGCGTGAGCCCTCAGAGGGAGCCGAAGCCCACCCGACGCTGCTCCTCGGTGCCGATCTCGACGTAGCCGATCGACGACGTCGGGACGATGACGCGGCGACCGCGTGAGTCGAGCAGCTCGAGTGCCGGTCCGCCCGCCAGGGCGGCCGAGACGGCGGCGGCGACGGCCTCCGTGGTCTCCTCCGTCTCGATCACGAGCTCGCGGGCCAAGTTCTGCACACCGATGGTGACTTCCACGTGATTCTCCTTCGCGAGCGTCGCCCGCGGGTGATCCCGCCGGCCACTGGTCGACAACTCCTCCGATACTAACGAGATTCCCGGTGGCCTCCGGTGCTCCCGCGCTGGTGGGGGGTACCGAGGGGCTCCGAACCGTCAGGCGTCGCGGCGGAGCATCCCGTGGACGCCGCGCCAGGCGAGCGCGGGCAGCAGGCGGGTCAGCTCGGCGGTCGTCACGTCGCTCCCGGCGCGCACCGCCTCGGTCGCCGCCGTCCGGGCGATCGCGGTGCAGGTCCGGGCGACCACGAGCGCCTCCTGCTCGGTGAGCGACGTGAGCCGTCCGAGCACCTCGGCGAACTCGCGCGAGTTGATCTCGTCGGGCTCGAGCACGCGAGCCCGGACGCCGGGGTCGCGCATGACGTCGGACTCGAACAGGAGCCCGGCCGACGGGCCGGCCGACCGGGCGTAGTCGACGTAGGCCCGGACGATCCCCTCGATCACGGCGAGCCCGTCGACCGCGAGGGCGTCGAGGTCCTCGGACGACGTGCCGGGGGCCGCCGAGCGGAAGGGCGCGAGGACAGCGCGCACCGAGCGGACCAGGGCTGCACCCTGCTCGTCGACCAGGGCCATGTAGAGGTCGAGCTTCGACGGGAAGTGCCGGTACAGCACGGGCTTGCTGACCCCGGCGCCGTCCGCGATGTCGTCCATGGTGATGTGGTGGTAGCCGTGGTCGGAGAACAGGCGCTCGGCGACCGCGAGCAGCTGGGCGCGCCGCTCGTCCCGTGGCATGCGCACGGGTATGGACCTGGTGGTTCTCGGCTTCTCTGCGACCCCCGACATGCGGCGATAGTACGGGCCGCGGCGACGGGCCGTGACGGGCGGTGCGATCATGGACACGTGATGCCCCCGGAAGCCCCCCACGACGGATCGAGGGGACGTCCGGAGGGCGCCCCGCAGTGGCACGAACGCGCAGGTCAGGCGTCATCCGCCCGCCCGACGGCGCCGCGCACCTCGCGCAGGGCGCGCGCCAGGGCCGGCCTGGGACGGGTCCGCCGGCGCGGGATGCGTCGCGGTCCTGCGCTCGTCCTCGCGTCGGTCGGTCTCCTGGCCGGGCTCGGAGCCGGTGGGCTCGGTGCGGGGTCGCTCGTGCCGGGAGCTCCTGGGGCGGCCGACGCCGCGGTGGCGGGCGGTGCGCCGGACGGCTCGGTGAGCGGCGCCGTCGGGCAGGCTGTGGACGAGACGCCTGCGGCGGTCGACGCGACCACCCCGGAGGTCGACCCGATCGCCGGGGCGTCCGAGACGCGGGGCGAGGACGCCGCGAGCCGGTCCGTCCGGGACCCCCAGCTGGGGCTCGACGGGCCCGGGTCGCTCCCGCTCGTGCTCGAACGTGAGGTCGAGGTGGGGTCGGGCCTGGTCGGGACCGAGGTGGTGCCGGACCTCGGGGGGACGCTCGTGGTCGTGCCTGCAGAGGTCGCGGCGCCGGGGGCCGGGACGGTCAAGACCGTGCGCGTCGAGGTCGAGGAAGGGCTGCCCGTGGACGGCGAGACGTTCGCCGCGGCCGTCATGGCGACCCTCAACGACCCCCGGGGCTGGGGACCGGTCGACGGTGTGACGTTCGCCCGGACGGGGGGCGACGCGAGCATCCGCGTGGTCCTGGCGAGCCCGGCGACGACCGACAGGATGTGCGCACCGCTCAGGACCGGGGGGACGTACTCGTGCGGCGTCACGGGCGCGGCGATCCTCAACTTCTCGCGCTGGGTCGAAGGTGCCTCGGACTTCGCGGGCGACATGGGGCTGTACCGGCACTACCTGGTGAACCACGAGGTGGGGCACGTGCTGGGCCACCGGCACGTGAGCTGCCCGGCACCCGGGACGCTCGCCCCTGTGATGGTGCAGCAGTCCATGTCGACCGAGGGCTGCCTGCCCAACGGGTGGCCGACGCTCGGCTAGGGCCTCCGGGCGTCGTCCGCGAACCCGGCCTGCTGTGCCGCCCGGGACCGGACGTGACCCGGGCGTGCCCGTCGCCCGGGTGCGCCGGGCTGTGGGTGGCTCGTGATGAGATCTTCCCGTGCTGCACCTCCCGGACCTCCGCCTCGTCCTGCCGGACGCCGCCTCCGCGGCGCCGGTCCGGCTCGACGCGACCCAGCGGGCCGCGCTCGACGCGGCGCGCTCGGAACCGGCGACCCTGGTGGTCGGGGCGCCCGGGACGGGCAAGACGACCGTGGCCATCGAGGTCGCCGCACAGGCGTTGAGCGAGGGGATCGACCCGGCACGCGTCCTGGTGATCGCGGCCTCGAGACGCTCGGCGGCAGAGGTCCGGGACCGGTTGTCGGCCCGTGCGGACCGGACGGTCAGCGCGCCCATGGTGCGCACGGCCGCCGCGGCGGCGTTCGCGGTGCTGCGTGCTCGCGCGGCCGCGATCGGCGAGCCGCCGCCCACGCTCATCTCCGGCCCCGAGCAGGACCTCCTCCTGGCCGAGCTCCTCGCAGGGCACCTCGACGGGGACGGCGTGCCGCTGCGCCTGCCCGACGGGCTGCCGGAGGAGGTGCTGGCCCTGCGCGGCCTGCGCCAGGAGCTGCGCGACCTGCTGATGCGCGCGGCCGAGCGCGGCCTGACGCCCGCGGACCTCGACGACCTGGGTGCGGCGCACGAGCGGCCCGAGTGGCGGACCGCCGCGCAGGTCTACCAGGAGTACCTCGACGTGACCGCGCTGCGCGTCGGCACCCCGGACCTGGGCGCGCGCTACGACCCCGCCGTCGTGGTGGACGAGGCCGCCGAGGCGCTGCTCGCCTGGGAGGACGAGGTCACGGGTGCGGTGAAGCCCACGTGGGACCTGGTCGTCGTGGACGACTACCAGGAGGCGACGATCGCCACCGCGCGCTTCTTGCGCGTCGTGCACGACGCGGGCGCACGCCTCGTGCTCCTGGCGGACCCGGACACCGCGGTCCAGACCTTCCGTGGCGCGAGCCCGGGACTGGTCGGTCGGGCTGCGGCACCCGTGCGCCGTCGTGCCGCGACGGGCGAGTTCGACGCGCGCGTCGAGGTCCTCGGGACCGCCTGGCGGCAGGAGGACGCGCTGCGCGACGTCACCCGGACCGTGACGACCCAGATCGGTACGGTCGCGGGGGCGGTCCACCGTGGTGCTGCGGCCTCACCCGTTCCCGTCCCCGAGGCCGGGGCTCCTCGCGGGGCGTCGGTCGCGCTGCTCGGCAGCGGCGCCGAGGAGGCCGCGTACGTCGCCCGTGAGCTGCGCGCCGAGCACCTGCTGCACGGCACGCCGTGGGGACGCATGGCCGTGGTCTGCCGCGCAGGGGCCCAGCTCGCGACGCTCCGGCGCGCCCTCATCGCGGCCTCGGTGCCCGTCGGGATCCTCGGCTCGGACGTCCCGCTGCGCGAGGAGCCCGCGGTCACGCCGCTGCTCGCGATCATGCGGGTCGCGGTGGGCCTGCCCCCGGCCGGGTACTCCCGGGGCCTGGACGGCGTGCGCGGCACAGCAGGGATCGACGACGCCGTGACCCGTGACGTGGGAGACCCCGCCGAGACCCTGATCGAGCGGGAGCCGCAGGTTTCCGGCGCGGCCTTCGACGAGCTGGACCCCGTGACGGCTGCTGCGCTCGTGACCTCTCCCGTGGGCGGGCTGGACGTGGTCGCGCTGCGACGCCTGCGCCGGGCGCTGCGCGCCGAGGAGCTCGGGTCGGGCGGCGGGCGCACGTCGGACGCGCTCCTGGTCGAGGTCCTGCTCGACCCGTCGCGCGCCGCGACGCTGCCAGCGAGCGTGCGCCGTGGAGCCTTGGCCGTGGCCCGGGTGATCGCCGCCGGACGCGAGTCCACGCTGGCCCCCGACGCGACCGCGCAGACCGTCCTCTGGGCGATCTGGAGCGCGACCGGGCTCTCGGACCGTTGGCGCGACGCCGCGCTGGGCGGGGGAGCGGTCGGTGCGCGCGCCGACCGCGACCTCGACGCGGTCCTCGCCCTCTTCCGAGCCGCCGAGACGTTCGTCGACCGCATGCCGGGAGCCCCGCCGTCGGCGTTCGTGGAGTACCTCGAGTCCCAGGACCTCCCCGCGGACTCGCTCGCGGCCAGGGCTGCCGGGACGGACTCGGTCGCGGCACTCACGCCCGCGGGCGCCGCGGGGCGCGAGTGGGACGTGGTGGTCGTGGCCGGGGTCCAGGACGGCGTGTGGCCGGACCTGCGCCTGCGCGACTCCCTGCTCGGCTCGGAGGCGCTCGCCGAGCTCCTCGCGGGGCGCTCGCAGGACGCGCACGGCCTGGGCCCGGACGCACGGCGCGCCGTCCTGACCGACGAGCTGCGCTCGTTCGCGGTCGCGACCTCCCGCGCGTCGCGCCGCCTGCTCGTCACCGCCGTGAGCGACGTCGACGAGGTGCCCTCGCCCTTCGTCGACCTCGTGTGCCCACCGGCAGGACCGGGCGACCCCGAGGGGGCGGACGGCGGGCCCCAGGACGGTGGCGACGGTGACGACCCGGTGGGATCCGACGAGGAGCGCGACCCTCGCCGTGTCCAGGTCGGGCCACCCCTCGACCTGCGCGGTCTCGTGGCCGCGGCGCGCAGCCTGCTCGTGGAAGAGGTCGTGCGCGGGGAGGGTGCCACGCGAGACGAGCGGGGCCCTGCCGACCCCGAGCGTCCCGAGGCGCTCGCAGAGCTGCTCGCCGACCTGGCGCTCGCAGGGGTGGGCGAGGCCCGCCCCGAGTCCTGGTACGGCGTCAACCCCGTCTCGAGCACCGAGCCCCTGTGGGGGCCGGAGGACACCGTCATGATCTCGCCGTCCAAGGTCGAGTCGGTGAGCAGGTGCGCGCTGCGCTGGGCCGTGGAGAGCGCGGGCGGAACGGCCCCCGACGCGACGGCCCAGTCGCTCGGCAACCTGGTCCACTCGATCGCGCAGGAGGCCCCGCGGGGCACGCACTCCGAGCTCGCCGCCGAGCTGGACCGCCGCTGGCCCGAGCTCGCGCTCACGCCGGGCTGGCCCACGACCCAGACACGCCACAAGGCCGAGGACATGGTCGGCCGCCTCGCGGGATACCTCCAGGCCTCGGGCGAGCCGCTCCTGGTCGAGGCGCCGTTCGAGCTGGAGATCGGCCGCGCCGTGCTGCGCGGGGTCATCGACCGGGTCGAGGACGCCGGGGACGGCGCGGTGCGCGTCGCGGACCTCAAGACGGGCAAGACCAAGCCGTCCGTCGCGGAAGCCGTGACGAACCCCCAGCTCGGTACGTACCAGCTCGCGGTCGAGGGCGGCGCGCTCGACCTGCCCGAGGGCACGCGGAGCGCCGGCGCGCAGCTCGTGTTCGTGGGAGACGGCAAGGACGCCGGGCTGCGGACACAGCCTGCTCTGGAGCCCGAGCCCGACGGGTCGAGCTGGGCACGCGAGCTCGTCGAGGACGTCGCGGACACCATGGCCGACTCGGTGTTCACGGCCCGCGAGAACAAGCTGTGCTCGGTGTGCCCCGTGCGCCGGTCCTGCCCCCTGATGACGGAAGGCCGCCAGGTGATCGCATGAGCGCCGAGTCGCTGTTCGAGGAGCTGGACCTCGGGCCCGTCGGACGACCGGCCGGGGCCGTCGGGGAGGGCACGCGCGAGCTGCCCGAGCCCCGTTTCTCGGCCGTGCGGATCGCGGAGATGCTGGGTCGTCCCCGGCCCACCGACGAGCAGGTCGCCGTGATCGAGGCGCCGCTCGCGCCGCTGCTGGTCGTGGCCGGGGCAGGGTCGGGCAAGACCGAGACCATGGCCGCGCGTGTCGTGTGGCTCATCGCGAACGAGTGGGTCGCCAAGGAGGCCGTGCTCGGGCTGACGTTCACCCGCAAGGCTGCGGGCGAGCTCGCCGAGCGTGTCCAGTCGCGTCTCCTGCAGCTCGACCGCGCGCTGGGCAACGACGGCGCGGCGCTGTCGATGCTGGACCGGCCCGCGATCTCGACCTACAACTCGTACGCCGCCTCGCTCGTGGGGGACCACGCGCTGCGCATCGGGATCGAGCCCGGCGCGCGGCTGCTCTCGGAGGCCAGCCAGTGGCAGCTCGCGGCAGAGGTCGTCGAGAGCTGGGCGGGTGACCTCCAGACCGACGCCGCGTTCTCCACGGTCGTCGGCGCGGTGCTGTCGCTGTCCGGGGCGCTCAGCGAGCACCTGCTGAGCCCCGACGAGGCCCGCGCGGGCATCGCGGGCATCGTCGACTCGATCCTCGCGACGCCGCTCGGCGGCAAGCGCACCGAGCACTACGCCGAGGTCAAGAGGCTCCTCGGCTCGCTCGGGGAGCGGCACCGGCTGCTCGACGTCGTCGAGACCTACCAGGAGCGCAAGCGGACCTCGGACTCGCTCGACTTCGGGGACCAGGTCGCGATCGCTGCCCGCCTCGCGCGGGACGTCCCTGCCGTCGGGGCAGGGGAGCGGGCGCGGTACGGGGTCGTGCTGCTCGACGAGTACCAGGACACGTCGTACGCGCAGGTCGAGCTCCTGTGCGCGTTGTTCGGCGGGCACCCGGTCACGGCCGTGGGCGACCCGAACCAGTCGATCTACGGCTGGCGTGGCGCGAGCGCGTCGGGCCTCGCACGCTTCCCCGAACGGTTCCGCACGACGGGGCCCGGCAGCACGGGGGCACCTGCGGACGTGCGATACCTCAGCACGTCGTGGCGCAACGACCGGGCCGTCCTGGCCGCGGCCAACGTCACGGCCGCGCCGCTGCGCGAGGGGGCCACGCGCGTGCCCGTGCCGCAGCTCGACGAACGTCCCGGGGCCGGACGCGGCGTCGTGACCGGGGTCTACGCGGCGACGCTCGAGGAGGAGGCCGCGGCGGTCGCGGACTTCGTCGCGGAACGCTGGCGCCCGCGCACGCGCCGTCAGGAACGGGTGACGGCGGCCGTGCTGTGCCGTGCACGCTCGCAGTTCCTCGCGATGGAGGTCGCGCTGCGCGCCAAGGGGCTGCCGGTCGAGGTCGTGGGCCTGGGCGGCCTGCTCTCGACACCGGAGGTCGTGGACCTCGTCGCACTCCTGGAGGTCGCGCACGACCCGTCGCGCGGCGACTCGCTCATGCGCATCCTCACGGGCCCGCGCCTCAACCTGGGTGCAGCGGACCTGCACGCGCTGAGCAGCTGGGCGGCAGACCTGGCACGCCGGGACGCGGCGCGCCGCCCGTCGGCGGACTCCTCTCCGGCCGGCCCGTCGGGCGGTGAGGGGGCGGTCGAGCTGCCCGGCGTCGCCGAGGACGGGACGCTCACCGTGGTCGAGGGCGACGTGGTCGACCACCGGTCGATCGTCGACGCGCTCGACGACCTGCCCGCGCCCGGACGCGCTGCGCGTGACGGTCGTGAGCTCACCGAGGAGGGGCACGCGCGGCTGGCTGCGCTGGCCAAGGTCTTGCGTGACCTGCGCGGGCAGACGTACCTGTCCCTGCCGGAGCTCGTGACGCAGGCCGAGCGAGCCCTCGGCCTCGACATCGAGGTCACCACCGCCGCCACGCTCGCGGCGGGAGGGTTCGGCGAGGAGGTCGGTGACCGAGGGCGAGCGCACCTCGACGCGTTCCGTGACGTCGCCGCGACGTTCTCGCAGTCGGCGGACCTGCCGACGCTCGGCGCCTTCCTCGCATGGCTCGGCACGGCAGGCTCGCAGGAACGTGGCCTCGACCTGCCAGTGCGCGAGCCTGACCCCGACGCGGTGCAGATCATCACGGTGCACGCCTCGAAGGGCCTGGAGTGGGACGTCGTCGCGGTGCCGGGAATGGTCGACGGGATCTTCCCCAACACCGCGGTGGGGGACAAGGGCCCGACGGACAGCGGCTGGTTCACGGGACTGGGCAACCTCCCGTACCCGTTGCGCGGTGACGCCGAGGACCTGCCCGTCTTCCACCACGAGGTCGCGGAGGACGCCAAGGACCTCGACGGTCGACGCAAGGAGTTCCTCGCGGCGAGCGGCGAGCACCAGGTCGACGAGGAGCGCCGTCTCGCGTACGTGGCGTTCACGCGCGCCCGCGCCGAGCTGCTGCTGGCCGGGTCGTGGTGGCGTGACGCGACCAGGCCGCGCACACCCTCGCCGTTCCTCGTGGAGCTCGCCGAGGCCGGCATCGTCAGCGACGCCGACTGGGCCACCATGCCCGCGAAGGACGAGACCAACCCGCGCGACGAGCTGGTCCACGAGGCCGACTGGCCGCGCGGGGAGCCGGCCGCCGGTGGGAGCGAGGCCGCCGGCGCCGCGGCCGGAGACTCGACCGAGGCGGTCCCTCCGTCGACCGAGCCGCGTGCCCGCGCGGTCGTGCGGGCGGCCGCGAGCAGGGTCCGGGAGCGGATCGACGCGCGGGCGTCGATCGTGGCGGACGAGGGGCCAGGTGCTGGGCTGGCCGCGCTGCAGGAGGGGCGTTCGCCGCTGCTCGACCCCTCGGGCACGGACCTGCGCGAGCTCGCGCGCATCCTGCTCGAGGAGCGCGACCGCCGTGACGCCCGGAGCAGCGAGATCACGTTCCCCGCGCACATCTCGGCGTCGGGGCTCGTGCGGCTCGCCGCCGACCGGGACGAGTACGCGCTGCACCTGCGGCGTCCGGTGCCCGCGCAGCCCACGGTGCACGCGCGCCGCGGCACGCAGTTCCACCTGTGGGCCGAGCAGTACTTCACGTCGTCGTCGCTGCTCGACGTCGACGACCTGCCAGGGGCTGACGACGAGGACATCTCCCCGGACCTGGACCTCGACGCGCTCCAGCAGACGTTCCTCGCCTCGGAGTGGGCGGGGCGCACGCCGATCGCCGTGGAGGTCGACGTCGAGACCCCCGTGGGCGGCATCATGTTCCGCTCGCGCATCGACGCGGTCTTCCCCGAGAGCCCCGAGCACGCCGGCGGTGCGCGGGATGCCGTCGTCGTCGTGGACTGGAAGACGGGCAAGGCTCCGCGCGACGCCGAGGCCCGGCGCACGCGTGAGGTCCAGCTCGCGGTCTACCGGCTCGCGTGGTCTCGCTGGTCCGGGCTGCCGGTCGAGAAGGTCAACGCGGCGTTCTACTACCTGGGCTCGGACGAGACGGTGCGTCCGGAACGGCTGCTCGACGCGGCCGAGCTCGAGGCGCTCGTGGCGGGGCGCGGCACGTGATCGCTCCGACCTCCGGCTACCGCTCGTCGTCCCCGCTCGTCACCTCGTCCAGGTCCAGGAGCATGTCGACGGCGTCGGCGACCACGTCGTCGAGCCCGTGCCGCACGCCGTGCAGCAGCCAGCGGGCCAGGGCCAGCTCGCCCGCGAGCAGGGCCCGGTCCGTCAGGTGCGGGTCGGTGAGCTCGGTGCGGCGCAGCTGGTACGCCTCCATGATCGAGTCGATCGCCTCGGGCGGGGCCGCGACGAGCAGCCACGCGAGGTCGTCGGCGGGGTCGGCCACGCGTGCCTCGGCCCAGTCGGTCACGGCGACGACGCGCCCGCGCGCGACGAGCACCTGACCTGCGCCGAGGTCCCCGTGGACCACGACCGGCTGGTACTTCCACAGCGACACGTCCTCGAGCGCGGCCTCCCAGCGGCGCAGGAGCCGGGCGGGCACCTTGCCGGTCTTCGCGGCCTCGTCGACCTCGGCCAGGCGCCGGTCGCGGTACTCGGCGGCCGTGTAGACGGGCAGGCCCGCGTTCTCGACGACGGACTGCGGCAGCTCGTGCACCGCGGCGAGCACGCGCCCCAGGTCCGCGGCGAGCCCCGGGCCGGGGCGCAGGGTGTCGAGGTCGAGCGGGACGCCGCCGTACCGGTGGTGCACCACGGCGCGCCCGCCCTCGGGCAGGAGGGCGTAACCCAGCACGTCGGGCACGGTGAAGGACAGGACGCCCGTCGTCACGTAGTGGCGCAGCGAGTCCAGGAGTGCCGTCTCGGCCTCGAGGGCGGCACCGGCCGCGAGCGTGCGAGGAGCGCGGACGACCCATTCCTGCCCGTCGCCGTCGGTGACGATCGCGACGTCGTCGTCACCTGTCGCCTCGGACGGTCGGACCGACCGGACGTCGAGGCCGGGGACGGCTGCGGTCGCGAGCGCGGCGAGGGTGAGAGGTGAGCGTGGCACGCGTCCACGGTAGTCGGTGCGCGGCGGCAGGCCGTCCCGGTGGCAGGTGTGTCCGCGAAGCGAGCCGCGCCGGGTGCACGATGAGCACGGCGAGCGCCGCGCGCCCGGCGTGACCTACGGTCGACAGGTGACCGACCAGACCTCGCCCGCAGCACCCGTCCAGGCCCCGCAGCCCCCGGCGGTCCCCTTCGCACGTCCCAGCGCGTTCGCCGCGCACCTGCCGCTCGCCGACTCCGCGCTCGACCGTGCGGCACACCGTCGCACCGAGGAGGGCCTGTTCGCGACGCTGCGCGCGGACCCCTCGACCCGCGTGGTCCTGCTGCACCGGGGGCGTCTCGCGGCCGGGCCGGACGGCCTCGCGCTGGCCACCCCTCAGGACGTCGCTGCCGTTCCCGAGCCCCACGCGGCCACGGGCGACCACAGCAACACGCCGCGCTGGATCTTCCTGGGCGAGGACGCGCCGTCGGGCACGTCCTTCCTGGCCCTCCTCCTGCCCGACGACGCCGACGACCTCGATCTCGACATCGAGGGAGTGGATCCCTCCGGGCCGCTGTCGGTCCTGGTGCGCGCGCACGAGTGGGCGGGCCTGCGCGAGCTGGCCTCGCGCCTCGGTCCGCTCGACACGGGGCTCGCCACCGAGACGGTCGCTCTCGCGGCCTGGCACGCGGCCAACGAGCGCTGCCCGCGCTGCGGCGAGCCGACCGTCCCGGTCGCGGCGGGCTGGGTCCGGCGCTGCGTGGCGCAGGACATCGAGCACTACCCGCGCACGGACCCGGCGGTCATCATGGCGGTCGTCGACCCGGGCACGGGGGCCGGCGACGACCGGCTCCTGCTGGGCCACGCCGCGCACTGGCCCGAGGGGCGCTTCTCGACGCTCGCCGGCTACGTCGAGCCGGGCGAGGGGCTCGAGCAGGCCGTGCGGCGCGAGGTCGGCGAGGAGGTCGGCGTCCGGATCGGCGAGGTCGTCTACCGTGCGAGCCAGCCGTGGCCGTTCCCTGCCTCGCTCATGCTGGGCTTCACGGCGACGGCGCTCACGACGGACGTCCGGCCCGACGGCGAGGAGGTCACCGACGCGCGCTGGTTCACCCGGGCGGAGCTCACCGAGGCCACGGAGAGCGGCGACGTGAAGCTGCCGAGCCGGTCCTCGATCGCGCGGGCGCTCATCGAGGAGTGGTTCGGGGGGCCCCTCGAGGGGGAGTGACGTACCACGGGAACGCGGAGAGTGCCCGACGGGCCGATCCTCGATGCTCTGCCTACGGTGGGACGACCGGCTCGTCCATCTGAGGAGTGAGCATGAACCCGTCGATCAGCGTTCTCTTCCGTGCGATCCCGTTGGTGATGGGGGCGGTGTGCCTGGCGTTCGGGCTCTACGTCCTGTCGGGCGGCGACGACGCGAACCACTTCGTCGCGGGCCACGTCAACGTGGCCCTGACCGCGATCTGCATCGCGCTCTTCACGACCGCGGCGACGATCATCCGCCAGCTCGTCCACCGGTACGGCCGGCTCTGGGCCGTCGCGCTACCGGTGCTCGGATACGCGGTGGCGCTCGCGACCATGATCTGGGGCCTCACGATCATCGGCCGGGGCGACGACCCGCAGTTCGTCGTCGCGGGGCACGTGGTGCTCGGCATCGGTTTCATCACGGGGTGCGTGAGCACCGTGGCGACGGCTTCCACCAAGTTCGTGCTCATCCAGAAGAGCGCCGCCCGTCCGGTCGGGGGAGGCGCCCCCGACGGCGCCTACTCACGGGGGACGGGAACCCTGCTGATCGCGATCCCCGCCCTGTTCGCGGTGGTCGGTCTCGTCGTCGCCGCGACGCTCTACGCACGAGGCGGCAACGCGGCTCTGGTCGCGGGCAACGTCATGGTCGGCCTGTCGCTGATCTGTTCCGCGCTCGTCGCGCTCGTCGCGAGCATCGTGCGCCAGGTCCGCAACGAGTTCAGCGACGCCGAGCGCTACCGCTGGTCGTGGTGGGTCGTCGCGATGGGAACCGTCAACGTGGTCCTCGGGCTCGTGGTGCTCTTCGGCTCGGACGACTCGGCGCGCCTGGCCCCCGGGACGGTGCTGATCGGTCTGGGCCTCATCTGCTTCAGCATCCTGTCCAAGGTGCTGCTGCTCGCGCTGGTGTGGCGCCAGGTCTTCGCGCTCGCCAACCGGATCCCGATCATCCCGGTGGCCACGGCGCTCGCGTGCCTGTTCTTCGCGGCGTTCCTCTTCGAGGCGACCATGACCGAGCCGGGCTTCTTCGTCGGGGCGCACGTCCTGGTGGGGCTCGGTGCGGTCTGCTTCACGCTCTTCTCGATCGTGTCGATCCTCGAGGCCGGGACCTCGAAGTAACCGTCCGGCGGACCTGAGCGCCGGGGCGGCACAGGACGACCGCGACCCCGAGCACGGCAGAAGGCCCCGGACTCCGGTCCGGGGCCTTCTGCGCCGACGTGCCGCGTTGTGCGCGCACGGCCCGTCGTCGGCGAGGGGAGATCAGGCCGCGAGGCGCTCCTTGACCTGGGCGAGCGACGGGTTGGTCGCCGCGGTCCCGTCCGGGAAGACGACGGTCGGCACGGTCTGGTTGCCACCGTTGACCTGCTCGACGTAGGCCGCGCTCTCCGGGTGCTCCTCGATGTTGACCTCGGTGTACCCGATGCCCGCGGAGTCGAGCTGGGTCTTCAGGCGACGGCAGTATCCGCACCAGCTCGTCGAGTACATGACGATCGATCCGGCGTCGGGGGTGGTCGGGGCCGTGGCCATCGGTGCTCCTTCGTTCGCGGGGCCCGGGCGTGCGCACGGGCCGGCAGCCGCGCCGGGTGCGGGACCCGGGTGCTGCCGTCGTGGGCAACGTCCGCGGGGGTGCGGTTGTTCCCCGTCGGGCGAGGGCGGTCTTCGTCGGGGCGGCTCGGCTCGGCGAGCTCCGTGCGCGACCGTGCCAGCGTCAGCGCCGGTCGGCGAGGTCGGTGACCTCCTCGAACGGTGTCCCCAGGCCGACCACGGCATCTCCTCCGGTGACGCCGGCCTCGATCACGACCGCGACGACGTCGGTGGTCGCCCAGGTCTGGTGGACCTCGCCCCGCTCCCAGACGACTGCCTCGCCGCTCGTCAGGGCGAGTCTCGTCTGCTCGGGGCCTGTGCCCGAGGACACGACGGCCTCGCCCGAGACGACCGCGAAGACCTGCGGCGCCGTGGCGGGATGCTCACCCAGCGTGCCACCCGCACGGACGCGGGCGACGTTCACGTGCGTCCGCTCGGAGTGCTCGACCAACGGGAGGAGCGTCATGTCGACTCCCGAGCTCCCGAACCGGTCGATCGTGTGCTGGGGAAGGCGGAAGATGCGCATCGGTCGATTGTGGCAGCGCAGGCACGCCTCGTCCCGGTCGCGCGTCCCCGGTCGCGCTCGACGGCGACCGCGCCCGACGACGACCCCACCCTGTGGAGA
This sequence comes from Oerskovia sp. NPDC060287, assembly GCF_042726775.1. NCBI lineage: Bacteria > Bacillati > Actinomycetota > Actinomycetes > Micrococcales > Cellulomonadaceae > Oerskovia > Oerskovia sp. NPDC060287. The sequence continues at coordinate 2,316 of NZ_JBHXBO010000089.1, read as the reverse complement.
GTGGCGTCCGGTGTGGGCGGCGGCTGAGAGAATCGACGTGATGCCGAACGAGTCAGCGGACCAGATCCTCGAAGCCCTCGACCCCGACCAGCGTGATGTCGCCCTCGCGCTGCACGGGCCCGTCTGCGTGCTCGCGGGTGCGGGCACGGGAAAGACGCGAGCCATCACGCACCGCATCGCCTACGGCGTGCGGACGGGCGTGTACACGCCCACGAGCGTGCTCGCCGTGACGTTCACGGCCCGCGCCGCGGGCGAGATGCGCACGCGACTGCGCGAGCTCGGCGCCACCGGGGTCCAGGCCCGGACGTTCCACGCGGCGGCTCTGCGCCAGCTCAGCTACTTCTGGCCCAAGGTCGTGGGCGGCGCCCCGCCGCGCATCCTCGAGTACAAGGCGGCCGTGGTCGGCGAGTCCGCGCGGCGGCTGGGCCTCGGCGTGGACCGCATCGCGGTCCGTGACCTGTCCTCGGAGGTCGAGTGGGCCAAGGTCTCGCTCGTCACGGCGGACGACTACGTGAAGGCGTGCGCGGCGATCGACCGCCCGGCGCCCGCGGGGTACGACCACCAGACGGTGGCTCGTCTCATCGCCTCGTACGAGGAGGTCAAGACCGAGCGCTCGGTCATCGACTTCGAGGACGTCCTGCTCATGCTCGGCGACATGCTCTCGTCGCAGGGCGCCATGGCCGACGAGGTCCGGCGCCAGTACCGCCACTTCGTGGTCGACGAGTACCAGGACGTCTCCCCGCTCCAGCAGTTCGTCCTCGACCAGTGGCTCGGTGGACGCAAGGAGCTGTGCGTCGTGGGCGACCCGTCGCAGACCATCTACTCCTTCACGGGAGCCACTCCCCACCACCTCCTCACCTTCCCCACGAAGTACCCGGGCGCGCAGGTCGTCAAGCTCGTCCGGGACTACCGCTCCACGCCCCAGGTCGTGACGCTCGCGAACCAGCTCCTGGCGCGTGCGGGGCGCCGCGGGGGAGCGCACCAGGCCCTCGAGCTCATCGCCCAGCGGCCCTCGGGCCCGCCCGTCGCGTACGTCGCCTACGACGACGACGAGGCCGAGGCCAAGGGCGTCGCCGCGCAGATCGGACGGCTCCTGGCCGCGGGGACGCGAGCGAGCGAGATCGCGATCCTCTATCGCACCAACGCCCAGTCGGAGGGGTTCGAGCAGGCGCTCGCGGACGCGGGCATCGCCTACCTGGTCCGTGGCGGGGAGCGCTTCTTCCAGCGCAAGGAGGTGCGTGACGCGATCGTGCTGCTGCGCGGCGCGGCCCGCTCCGCGGACCCGGCGGTCCCCATGCCGGAGACGGTCCGCGACGTGCTCATGTCGGCCGGGTGGGCCTCCGAGCCGCCGTCCGCGCGGGGCGCGGCCCGTGAGCGCTGGGAGTCCATGCAGGCACTGGTGGCCCTGGCCGACGACGTCGCGCGCGTCGCGCCCGAGGACGCGCCTCCCACGGTGGCCTCGTTCGTCGCGGAGCTCGACGAGCGTGCGTCGGCCCAGCACGCGCCCACGGTCGAGGGCGTGACGCTCGCCTCGCTGCACGCGGCCAAGGGGCTCGAGTGGGACGCGGTGTTCCTCGCCGGGATGAGCGAGGGGCTCATGCCCATCTCGCTCGCGGAGACGGACGAGGCCGTGGCCGAGGAGCGACGCCTGCTCTACGTGGGGATCACGCGTGCCCGTGAGCACCTGCAGGTCTCGTTCGGCCGGTCCCGCAACCCTGGTGGGCGGGCCACGCGCCGTCGCACCCGGTTCCTCGACGGCCTGTGGCCCGACGACGAGCAGTCGCGCACCCCTCGACGCAGCCGCGCCAACCAGAACAAGGTGCACCTCACGGGCGAGTACGACCGCGCGCTGTTCGAGCAGCTGCGCGAGTGGCGGCTGTCGGTCGCGCAGGAGACGGACAAGCCGGCGTTCACGATCCTCGTGGACACCACGCTCGCGGCGATCGCCGAGACGCGTCCCTCCTCGGTGCCGGACCTCGCGAAGATCAACGGGATCGGACCGGCCAAGATCGAGAAGTACGGCGAGACCCTGCTGGACATCGTGGCGCGATCCGGGGCCTGACCTGTGGTCGGGCCGGCCCTGCGGAGCCACCCGAAAAACTCGTCGAGAAGAATCTCGATAAATAAGTTGTGCCCCCTTCCGAGGGCGGCATATGGTTCAGGAGTCCTTGTAGGAGAGGCGCGCGCCGAGAGGCGAGCGCTCGACGGAGATTGGAGGTGGGTGAACATGGTGAAGCAGATCCTGACGACGAACCCGACACATGTGTCGGCCGATCCGAGCAACCGCGCACGACGCGGCGGATCCCTCGTCATCCG
>NZ_JBHXBO010000088.1:0-16037 GCF_042726775.1 Oerskovia sp. NPDC060287 | reverse complement strand
GGATCCCAGATCCGGGGCCTCGCGTCGTTCCTGGAACCGGTCCCGCTTACGCGAAGGGGTTCGGCGTGAGCGTGTACTTCGACCGGAGGTACTCGTGGATCCCTTCGGCGCCGCCCTCCCGGCCGAGTCCCGAGAGGTTCCAGCCGCCGAAGGGCGCCGCCGCGTTGGAGACGACGCCGATGTTCAGGCCCATCATGCCGGTCTCGAGCCGCTCGATCATGCGCTGGCCGCGGGCGAGGTCCTGCGTGTAGACGTAGGACACGAGCCCGTACTCGGTGTCGTTCGCGATGCGCACGGCCTCGTCCTCGTCGTCGAACGGCACGATCGCGAGCACCGGGCCGAAGATCTCCTCGCGCAGGATCTCGCTGCCCGGCTGCACGTCGCTGAGCACGGTGGCGGCGAAGAACGAGCCCGGCCCGTCGATCGGCCCGCCGCCGGCCCGCAGCGTCGCGCCGCGCTCGACCGCGTCGCGCACGAGCGCAGCGGTCTTGGTGACCGCGCGGTCGTCGATGAGCGGACCGATCGTCACGCCGTCCTCGGTCCCACGGCCCACGGTGAAGGCCTGCACGCGCTCGGTGACGCGCCGGGCGAACTCGTCGACGACCGAACGGTGCACGACGAACCTGTTCGCCGCCGTGCACGCCTGCCCGATGTTGCGGAACTTCGCGGCGATCGCGCCGTCGACCGCTGCGTCGAGGTCGGCGTCGCCGAACACGACGAACGGCGCGTTGCCCCCGAGCTCCATCGACGTGCGCAGCACCCCGGCGGCGGCCTGCTCGAGCAGCTTCTGGCCGACGGGGGTCGAGCCCGTGAAGGAGAGCTTGCGCAGCCGGGGGTCGCGGATGATCGCCTCGGACACGGGACCGGTCGCGGACGTCGTGACGACGTTGACCACCCCCGGGGGAAGCCCCGCGTCCTCGAGGATCCTGGTGAGGAAGAGGGTGGTCAGCGGAGTGAGCCCCGCGGGCTTGAGGACGACGGTGCAACCGGCCGCGAGGGCCGGCGCGATCTTGCGCGTGGCCATCGCGAGCGGGAAGTTCCACGGGGTGATGAGGAAGCACGGCCCGACCGGGTGCTGCGTGACGATCATGCGGCCCGTGCCCTCCGGGTTCGGCCCGTAGCGGCCCTGGACGCGGGGCGCCTCCTCGCTGAACCACCGGAGGAACTCGCCGCCGTACGCGACCTCGCCGCGCGCCTCGGCGAGCGGCTTGCCCATCTCGATCGTCATGAGGAGCGCGACGTCCTCCTTGCGCTCCTGGAGCAGGTCGAACGCGCGCCGCAGGATGTCGGCACGTTCCCGGGCCGGGGTCGCGGACCACGAGGCGAACGCGTCGCACGCGGCGTCCAGGGCCGCGACGCCGTCGGCGACCGACGCGCTCGCGACCTCCTTGACGAGCGCCCCGGTCGCCGGGTCGTGCACGCCCAGGACGGCGCCGTCCTCCGCGGCGCGCCACTCGCCCCCGATGAACAGGCCGCCGGGGACGGCGGCCAGCAGCTCGGCTTCACGGTTGTCGGTCATGCGTACTCCCTCGTCCCGGGTGCCCGCACGGGACCCGGATGGTTCTCGACACGACACGCCTGGTGGCGTGCCGGATGGCTCTTCGGTCGTTCGCCGGCACGGACGGGCAAACGCCCGACGACGGCACGCACCTCCGCCCTGGGCGTCGCCCGCGGTGGCGGGCGGCCGGGCGGCCGGGCGGTCGGGCGCCTGTCGTGCGTCAGTGCGCACGAGCGCGCGATCGGTTCCGGCCCGCGACGGTCCACGCGACCAGCCCGACCCCGGAGCTGAGCGCGACCACGGCCCCGAGGTGCGCCGCCGTCGGGCCGACGAAGCCCGTGACCGGAGAACCCAGGACGCCGCCCAAGAACTGCGCAGCGCCCGTCAACGCCGAGGCCGCACCGCTCGCGACCAGCGTGACCTGTCCCCAGCTGTGCGCCGCGGGCAGCACGAACCCGGCGCTCGCCGCGAACCCCGTCGAGGCTGTCCACAGCACACCGGCCGGTGCCCCCGCGAGCGCGGCCAGCAGCAGGACGACGCCGCTCGCGGTTCCCACCGCCAGCCCGATCCCCAGCGGCACCGACGGGTGCCGGCGTCGGACGAGCCTGCGGAACCCGAGGTTCCCGCAGAGCATGGCGCACGCGTTGGTGCCGAAGACCAGCGCGAACGTGAGCGGCGGGTAGCCGAGCTCGCGCTCGACGACGAACGACGCCGTCACGACGTAGGCGTAGAAGCCGAACGACTGCGCGGCGAGCGCGAGCGCGACGGCGAGCAGCTCCTTGTCGCGCACCGCCGAGCCGAGCGACGCGAGGAGCCCGAGGGACCTGCTCGACTGCTCTTCCGGGGGAAGGGACTCGGGCACCGTCAGGGCGAAGGAGAGAGCGATGATCCCCCCGAGCGCCGCGAGCGCGATGAAGTCCGCGCGCCAGCCCCAGAGGGCTGCGACGGCCGTCCCCGCGACGGGTGCCAGGACCGGGGCCACCGCCGTCACGAGCGCGAGGACACCGATCCGTGAGGCGACGGTGCTCGTGTCGCGCGACAGGTCGCGCACCACGCTGCGTGCAGCGACGATGCCGGCCGCACCGCACAGGCCGGCCAGGCCCCGCGCGGCGACGAGCATCTCGGGGCCCGTCGCGGCGGCGCTGAGCACCGAGGCGAGCGCCCAGCCGACCACGCCCGCGAGGATGACGGGACGGCGCCCGCGCCGGTCGCTGAGCGGGCCCCACACGAGCTGACCGACGCCGATCCCGAGCAGGCACGCGGTCACGCTCGCCTGCGCGAGCCAGTCCGCGCCGCCCAGCTCGGCCTGGATGCGGGGCAGCGAGGGCGTGTAGATGTCGACCGAGAGCGGTGCGAGCGCGGTGAGCACGGCGAGGACCACCAGCACCCCAGGCGTCATCGCGGGACGTCGTACGGACGAACCGGCCGCCACGCTCAGCTGCCGCCCGGGTCGCCGAGCACGGCCAGGAGGTCGCACTGGACGAGCGAGCCACCGTCGAGCACCGCGGCGACCGCCTGACGGGCCGGCCGGTTCGCCCCCTCGGGGAACATCGCGGTCCACTCCCGGTTGAGGGCCTCACGGTCGCGCAGGTCGGCGAGCCAGAACGTCATCTTGAGGATGTCGTCCGTCGACCCGCCGGCGGCCGCGAGCAGCGCGCGGACGTGACCGAACACGTTCGCGCACTGCTCCGTGAGGCCCGGCGGGAGCTCTCGCGTGACCGGGTCCCGCCCCGTGAGCACACCGGAGGCGAGGAACGGCCCGATCCGGCTCGCGGCCGGGATGGGGTTCGCGTGGGCGAAACCTGGCAGGTCGACGCTCGTCCGGCGGCTCACGGCTCGGGGCTCACGGCTCGGCGACGACGAGGTTCTCGATCGCGCCGAGACCCTCGATCTCGGCCCGGACGACGTCGCCGACCTTGAGGAAGCGGCCCGTGGGGGCGCCGATCCCTGCGGGCGTGCCGGTCGCGAGGATGTCCCCCGGCATCAACGTCATGACCTGCGTGAGGTAGGCGATCTGCTCGTAGACGTCGTAGATCATGTCGTCGGTGGTCCAGTCCTGGCGGACCTCGCCGTTCACGGTGAGCTGCATGCGCAGCGCGAGGGGGTCGACGATCTCGTCGTCGGTCGTGAGCCACGGGCCGATCGGGCCGTGCGTGTCGAAGGACTTGCCCAGCGTGAAGGTCGGGGAGAGCTTCATGAGCCAGTCGCGCACCGACACGTCGTTGGCCACCACGTAGCCCGCGATCACCGAGCGTGCGTCCTCGACCGAGACGTTCTTGCAGCGCTTGCCGATGACGACGCCCAGCTCGATCTCGTAGTCGAGCTCGTCGGAGACCTCGGGCTTGCGGATCGGGTCGTGGGGCCCGACGACGCACGACACCTGCTTGTTGAACCAGAGCTGGCTGGTCGGCGTCGGGATGCCGGCCTGGCGTGCCTCCTCGGCGTGCTCCTTGTAGTTCATGCCGATGCCGAGGTACTTCTGCGGGTCGTCGATCGGGGCCTCGAGCACGACCGCGTCGAGCGCGAGGCTCTCCCCGTCGGATGCCTGGATGGCCTCCTCGAGCGTCGCGAGGTGCGGCAGGATCGCACGCAGCGACGTCCCGACGCCCGGGACGTCGCTGATGTCCGTGATCCTGTCGCCGTCGACGCGGCCGAGCCGGGTGGGGCCGTCCGCGACGTGGAATCGTGCGATCTTCATGGTTCTCCGTCTTCCTGGGGGTCTGTGTTCTCGTGCTGGAGGTCGTGGTCCCGCTGGGCTGCGAGCTCGGAGGGGAGCGCGGGCCACATGAGCTCGCCGTCGGGCGTCATCTGGAAGCTGACGAAGCGCCAGCGGCCGTCGTCGCAGCGCCGCAGGACCTGGGTCACGACCCCGCCGAGGGTCCGCTCGCCGCCCTCGGCCGTGCGGAGCCGGTTGACCAGCGTCCCGGTCATGATCGCGACGTCGCCCACGAGCCGGATCACGAGCTCGCCGCGCGCCATGTCGAGGTAGGCGTGCCGTGTCACGACGTGCTCGAGGAGCTGGGCCTTGGTGTGCGTCAGCCCGGGGGCGTGGACGTGCACGAGCGACTCGTCGTACAGGTCGTCGAGCGCAGGGATGTCCCCGTCGAGCAGCGCCCGACGGCGTCGCTCCTCGACGGCGAGCAGCTCCACCCTGGTCGCGGCGTCCGCGAGGACCACGGCGCTCATACGATGCCTCGGTAGGAGCCGCCGTCGAGCTGCAGGTTCTGGCCCGAGACGTACCCGGCCTGTGCGCTGCACAGGTAGGCGCACGCGTCGCCGAACTCCTCCGGGCGCCCCAGGCGTCCGGCGGCGACGGTCGACGCGATGCGTCGACGCGCCTCGTCGCGATCGATGCCCTGGGCGGTCATCATCCGCTGCACCATGAACTCCTGCCGCGGCGTGTCGAACCGCTCCGGGAGCAGGTTGTTGACCGTGACGCCGTCGCCGACGACGTCGTTGCTGACCGACTTGCTGATGGCGGTCAGCGCTGCGCGCGCCGAGGTCGACAGCCCCATGTCGTAGGCGGGGCTCTTGACCATCGCCGAGGTGATGTTGACGATGCGCCCGAAGCGCCGCGCACGCATGCCCGGGACGTAGGCACGCATGAGCTGGACGGCGGGCACCGTGTTCGCGAGCAGGGCGCCCACCAGCGCTTCCTCGTCCCAGTCGTCGAGCCGTCCCGGGGGCGGACCGGCGTTGTTCGTGACGAGGATGTCGACCTCGGGAACGGTGGCGACGATGGCGGCGCGCCCCGTCGCCGTGGTGAGGTCGGCCGCGACCCATGCCACGCGGGCGCCGTCGACCTCGTCCCGCAGGACGTCCGCGGCTGCGGACAGCTTGGCGTCGTCCCTCCCGTTGAGCGTCACGACCACACCCTCGCGCGCGAGCGACCTGGCGCAGGCGTACCCGAGCCCCTGGGACGAACCGGCCACGAACGCGGTGCGGCCCTCGATACCTAGATCCATGAGCGGGTTCCTCTCGTCGGGCGGTCAGCGAGCGGCGTCGACGGACCAGGTGCGGAACCCTGTGGTCTCGCCGGCCTCGAAGCCGGGCCGCGGCTGCCCGACCATCGCGTGGTACTTCGAGAAGATCGCGTCGGCCTCGGCCATCGGCAGGACCTGCTCGATGTCCTCGAACGGTTCGCAGTTCGTCCGGTCGGCGACCATGCGCCGGATGACCTCGTAGCCTTCGCCACGGTGGGCCATGACCATCCCGTTGACCTTCGGCAGGCGCGCGGCCTCGAACTCCTTGAGGGCGACCACCGGGTCCTCGTGCGCGGCGAGCCGGCCCGCGAGGGCGCCACCGTCGACGATCGCCTGGCAGGCCCCGTTGCCGCCACGCGGGTACATCGCGTGGGCGGCGTCGCCGATCAGGACGACGCGGCCGTCGGTCCAGCTCTCGAGCGGGTCGTGGCGGATGAGCGGGAAGAGGTACACCTCGCGGTTGTCGCGCAGCATCTGCTGCACGTCGAGGAACGGCAGGTCGACCGTGTCGAACAGAGGCAGGATGTCCTCGACGCTGCCGAGCTGGTTCCAGTCCTCGATGGTCTCCTCGCCGTCGCGCTCGACGACCCAGTTCACGAGAGTCTTGCCCGAGCCCTCGAAGTCGTCCGCGATCGGGTAGACGATCATGGTCGCGATCTGGGGGGCGCCGATGTGCAGGATCGAGTGGCCGTCGTTGAACGGGTCCATGAGGGTCGTGCCCCGGTACATCGTGATGCCCGAGTAGTGGGGCTCGGCCTGCTCGGGGTGCATCTGCCGGCGGGCGGCGGACTTGATGCCGTCGGCCGCGACCAGGACGTCGGCGCGGACCTGCTCGGTCGTGCCGTCGGCGTGCTCGAGCTCGACCGTGACGCCGTCGGCATCCTGGTCGTACCGGACGAACCGGACGCCCTGGACGACGGCGTCCGCACCGAGGCGCTCGATCACCGTGCGGTACAGCAGCATCTGCAGGTAGCCGCGGTGGACGAAGCGCTGCTCGTGCTCGTAGCCCATGTGGACGCCGCAGAGCTCCGCGTAGATCTCCTGGCCGTGGTTGTTGTAGAAGATCGAGGTCTTCGCGTCGACCGAGATGTCGACGAACTCGTCGTACAGGCCGAGCTCGACGAGCTCCTTGGTCCCGTACACCTTGACGTCGATCCCGACGCCGAGCGGCTTGAGCTCGGGGACGGACTCGTAGATGCGCGGCCGGAAGCCCTTCTGGTGGAAGCGCAGTGCCGCGGCCAGGCCGGCCGGACCGGCCCCGATGATGGCGATGTCGAGCATGGTGTCCTCGTTCTTCTCTGGGAGTCGTGACCGCCGTGGTCAGGACGCCGCCTGGTGATGCGTGGGGGTGTGCGGGTCAGGACGCGACGGGCCGCACGTCGGGGAACAGGTCACTGAGGAAGCGGGTGGTCGAGTCCCACGCCCGCGCAGCGCTGCGCGCGTTGTAGGCGACCACGTGGGGTGTCGGCGAGTGTCGCGAGCGCAGGCTCGTGAAGGCGTGCACGGTGTCGCTGTAGAGGGCGACCTCCCAGTCGATGCCCACGCTGCTCAGGGACGTCTCGAGCTCGGCCCGCATCGGTGCGGTCGCCATGGGGTCGTCCGCGCCGGTGCACACGAGCACCTGCGCCGTCCGGCGAGGAGCGCTCCAGTCGGGATGGAGCAGGTCGAGCCCGCCGTGGATGCTCACCGCACCCAGGACGTCGCCACCGGTCCGGACGTACTCGAGGGCCGAGGAGCCGCCGAAGCAGTAGCCGAGGACCGCGATGGCCGACGCGTCGATCTCCGGTTGTGCACGTGCCGCGTCGTGCGCGGCGGCGATGCGAGCCATCCAGCGTGGGCGGTCGGCGACCATCCCCCCGATGAGGGGGCCGATCTCCGGCTGCGTCGCCGGCTGGGTGCGGTCCCCCCAGACATCGGCAGCGAACACGGCGAAGCCGAAACCCGCGAGGCGGTGCGCGACGTCGATCATGTCGGGGCTCAGCCCGAACGCGTCGTGGACCAGGAGGATCCCCGGCCGGGCGTGCGCGGCCTCGGGTGCGCACAGGAGCCCGACCATCCGGGTGACGTCGTGCCGGTACTCGACGTCTCGCGAGACCAGGTCGTTCATGTGCCGTCTTCCTTCCGACGAGTCCGTCGAGGAGACGGGCTCGGGAGGAGGGCGCGGGCAGGACCCGCGTCGTCCGAGGACCGATGAACCCTGTCTTCGACGTCGAAGCGTGGTGGTGATCGTATAAGCACTTCGTACACGATCTCAAGTGCGATGAACGAAGTCCGATACGGAGCAGCACCTATCAGTGCTGGTCAGAGAGGGTTTTTTGCCCATCGACAGGGTGAAGGCTCGCTGGGTCTGGAGGGACAGGGTTGTCTAGCAGGGGCGGATCTGCATATGATTTCGAACACGATCCGCGCCAGCATGGCGGGCCGAGACCAACGCACCGATGACGGTGCTCCGCGAGGGTGCGGGAGCCGTCACCCTCTTCTGAACACATGTCTGCACCTCGTCCACGGACCGCGGTCCGTGGACGATCTCGCAGGGCGACGAGGCCCGAGGGCCGGCACACCGATGTGCTCAGGCAACGAACGCAGGACGGGAGCAGCGACCGACATGACCGTCGTCGACATCAACATCCACCACCTTCCAGAGGACCTCTTCACCAACGAGAAGATCCTCAACGGCTTCCTCGACAGCGCGCCGCGAGGTTTCGGCGAGATCGCGCGGGTCGAGACGATGGAGAGCGGGAAGAAGCACCTCATCCTCGAGAAGCCCGCCGGCTACCAGAACCTCAACTACGTCGAGGGCGACTACTCGGTCGAGGCGAAGCTCGCCGCGATGGACGACGCCGGGGTCGACTACGGGATCATGCGCGTGCCCGTGTGGCAGGAGTGGCTCGGTCTCGAGACCTGCCGGGCCGTCAACGACAACGCGCACGACATCGTCTCGCGCTCGGACGGACGGTTGTTCACGACAGCCTGCGTCCCGCCGTGGGGCGGCAAGGAGAACATCTACGAGCTCGAGCGCTGCGTGGGTGACCTGGGGGCCGTCGGTGTGCAGCTCGCATGCCACTACGGCCAGCTCTACCTCGACGACGAGGTGTTCGCGCCCTACCTCAAGGTCATCGAGAAGCTCGACATCCCCGTCGTCGTGCACCACACCCCGCTGCCGGTCGAGTGGAAGTCCGTCATCGACTACACGAACCTGCGCCGGGAGTACGGACGGATCGTCGACCAGGGGGTCGCGGTCGGGCGCGAGCTGTTCAGCGGCATGTTCGACCGGATGCCCGGCCTGCGCTTCATCCACACCATGATGGGTGGCAACTGGTTCGCCAACACGGCGCTCCTGACCCCGCACGCGTCGAACAAGGACGAGGCCCTGACCCGCCTCGACCCGACCGGCGGCGAGAAGATCAAGAGCTACCTCGAGAACAACATCTACTTCGACATGACGCACCCGCACTCGTGGGGCAAGGACCAGGTCGAGGCCGCTCTCAAGATCAACGGTGCCGACCACTACCTCTTCGGTTCCTCGTTCCCCGTCTTCTACGGGTGGATGAGCCAGGGGGTCGAGTTCGTCAAGAAGGAGCTCGAGATCAGCGACGAGGCCCGCGAGCTCGTGCTGTCCGGCAACGCCAAGCGGCTGTTCAACCTGCCGATCTAGTCCCCCGGACGCCGTGTCCCCGCACGGCGCCTCTCATCTTTGATCTCGCACACGATGTACCGCCCAGAGGCCCGGGCGCCCGAGACGGCGACCCGGCGCCCAGGCCGGCCGCGTCATCGACATCAGTGTTTCGCAACGCCGCGAAGACAGGAGCAGTGCCGCCATGATCGATGCCACCACGGACAGTCCCTCGACGACGAGCGACGGGCCCCCCACGTCCCCCCGGGACGGCGCGACCACCCCCTTGGCACGCCGGAGCTTCGGGGCGGTGACCGCACGGTTCGCCGTCATCGGGGTGTGGATCCTCATGATCGCCCTCTTCGGCATCCTCACACCTGACACCTTCCTGACCGAGGGCACGTTCGGCACGATCTTCGGGAGCCAGCAGGCTCTCGTCTTCCTCGCCGCAGCGCTCCTGTGCACCATCATCGTCGGCGAGTTCGTCGACATGTCCCTCGCGTCGAACTTCGGTCTGGCAGCGATCCTCGTTCCCGTCCTGAACGTGAACCACGGCTGGAACGTCTGGCTGGCAGCCCTCTTCGCCATCGCGATCTCGACGCTGGTCGGGGCCGTCAACGGGCTGCTCGTCGTCAAGGTCGGCGTCAACACGATCGTCGTGACCCTCGGCATGGGGACGTTCCTGCTCGGCATCGCGATGTGGTCGAGCAACCTCGTGCCTGTGAGCGGCCTGCCCGCATCGTTCTCCAAGATCGCGCTGACCCCCTTCCTGGGCCTGCCGATCAGCTTCTACCTCGGTGTGCTCCTCATGCTCGGTTTCGCCTACGTCCTGCAGTTCACACCGCTCGGCCGGAACATGCGGTTCGTCGGCGAGAGCCGCGAGGTCAGCCGGCTGGCCGGGGTCCGGGTCTCCCGGGTGCGCCAGGGAGCCTTCGTCGTCGGCGGGCTGATCGCCGGGGTCGGCGGAGTCCTGGCGGCCGCGGCGACCGGTGGTTTCGACCCGTCGGTGTCGCACAGCTACCTCCTGCCGATGTTCGCAGCGACCTTCCTCGGCACGGCGATCCTGCAGGTCGGCAAGTTCAACCCGCTCGGCACCCTGATCGCGGTGTACTTCCTCGCGACCGGGGTCCTCGGCCTCCAGCTGCTGGGTGGCAGCTCGTGGGTCTCGAGCGTCTTCTACGGCGGCGTGCTCGTGATCGCCGTGACGATCTCGACGGTCCTGAGCAACCGGTCCCGATGAGCACGGACCCGCCGGTTCCGGCGGGTCGCCAGCCCACGCACCCTCGATCTCTCTCGGCAACGTCGCCCACAAGGAGAACCATCATGAAGTCCACCGTCCACCCCCTCGCCCTCGCCCGCGGCCGTCGCGGGGTCGCCGTCGGCGCCGTCCTGCTCACCTCGCTCACGCTCGCCGCGTGCAGCGACTCGGGGGCCGCGGAAGCGCCGTCGCCGTCGGGCGGCTCTGACGCCTCCGCCGGGACCGAGACGTCGGCCGAGCTCGCCAAGTACCTCGAGCCGCTCGACGCCTACCCGGTGCCGACCGAACCGGTCGACGCGAGCTCGCTCGAGGGCAAGACCGTCTACTACGTCCCCCTCACGCAGCAGTCGCCGCAGTTCGCCGTGACCGGGCCCGCGATGACGGAGGCGCTCGACGCGGTCGGGATCAAGACCCAGACCTGCAACGGCAACGCGACGCCGACCGACATCAGCGCCTGCATCTCCCAGGCCGTGAACGCGGGAGCGATCGCGATCGTCGGTGACGCGATCTCCTACGCGATCGCGAGCAACGCGTACGACGCCGCCCGTGCGGCCGGGGTGCCCGTCATCATCGGCAACCAGGTCCCGCACGCGGACTACCCTGCCGACGAGACGCTCGCCTACGTCGAAGGAGCGGGCTCCGAGATGCAGGTCGCGCTCGCCGAGTGGGCCACCGCGGACTCGGGTGGGACGGCGAACGTCCTCATCAACCAGAGCATGGACGGCAAGACCCCGGGCTTCTACGTGGCCGACGCCCTCGAGAAGTACGAGGAGGTGTGCCCCGGCTGCACCATCACGATCAACGAGGTCACGTCGGCCAACTTCTCGCTGATCCCCACGTCGACGAGCTCCGCGCTGCTCAAGGACCCGAACATCGACTACGTGAACTCGCAGTTCGCGCAGTACCTCCAGCCCACGCAGTCCGGCGTCGAGCAGGCGGGTCGTACGGGCAAGGTCAAGGGGATGACCGGGTCGGTCCAGCTCGGCGGCCTCCAGGCCCTCGCGTCCGGGACGTTCCTCTCCGCGGCCACAGGACAGGCCTCGGCCTTCCAGGGCTGGGTCTACGCCGATGCCGCCATGCGGATGGCCCTCGGCACGGAGCTCCCCGAGTACACCGTCCCCGTCCGCCTGTTCACCACGGACACGATCGGCGACGTCGAGCTCACCGAGGAGGCGGAGGCCTCCGGCGAGTGGTTCGGGCCGACGACCTTCACCGACGACTTCACGACGCTCTGGGGCGCGCAGTGACGACCTCGCACGAGGCGGAGGGACGGGACGGGGCGCCGGCCGCCCCGCCGCCGCGGCTCTCGGTCGAGGGGCTGTCCAAGACCTTCGGGCGCAGCCGGGTGCTCACCGACGTGTCGATCGACGTCCGTCCGGGCGAGATCCACGGGCTCGTGGGTCAGAACGGCTCGGGCAAGTCGACGCTCGCGAAGGTGCTCACGGGGCTCTACACCCCCGACCCCGGGGCCGTGATCTGCGTCGACGGCACGCCCCTGTCGCTCCCCGTGAAGCCCTACGACGCCCGGGCGAACGGCATGGCGGTCGTCCACCAGAGCCTCGGGATCGTCAACGGCCTCAGCGTGCTGGAGAACATGCGGGTCGGTCGGCTGGGGGCTTCCCGGTTCCTGCGACGCATCGACTGGGCCCGTGAGAGGGCCGAGGCGAACGCCGTGTTCGAACGAATCGGTCGCCCGGTCCCCCTGGACGCGCTCGCCGGGTCGCTGAGCGAGGAGGAGCGGGCCACGGTCGCGATCGCGCGCGCGCTCCAGGACGCGACGCCGGGCACGGGCCTCATCGTCTTCGACGAGTCGACGCGAGCGTTGAGCCGACGCTCGCTCGAGCACTTCTTCGCCATCCTGGACGAGATCGTCCGGACGGGTACGGCGGTGCTGATGATCACGCACCGGCTCGAGGAGGTCGTCAGCGCCGCGGACCGCGTCACGGTCCTGCGCGACGGGCGTGCCGTCGTGTCGGGACGTGACGTCGAGGGCATGACCGAGCCCGAGCTCGCCGCGCTCATCCTCGGGAACAACAAGCTCGACCTCGACCGGCGCCCCGAGCGCAAGATCGCGCCCGACGCGCCCTCGGTCTGTGTCGAGTCCGTCACGGGGCTGGGCGTCCGAGACGTGTCCTTCGCGGTCCGTCAGGGCGAGATCGTGGGCCTCACCGGCCTGGGTGGATCGGGATACGACGACGTCCCCTACCTTCTCAGCGGTGTCAGCAAGGCCGAGGCGGGGAAGATGGTGCTCCCCGAGGAGACCGTGGACCTGCCCGGACTCTCGCCGGCCGCGGCGATCGAGCACGGGATCGCGATCGTGCCGGAAGGGCGAGAGCACGCGGGCCTCGCCATGGGGATGACGGTCGCCGAGAACATCGCGTTCCCGCGCACCGCACGGTCCCGCGGTGGCCTGCGCCCCATCACGCGAGCGGCCGAGAAGTCGGTGGTCGAGGACTGGATCGAGCGGCTCGACGTGCAACCGGCGAACCCGGGGGCGGTCGTGAGCACGTTCAGCGGCGGCAACCAGCAGAAGGTCTTCGTCTCGAAGTGGCTGGCCACCGACCCGACCGTGCTCCTGCTGCACGAGCCGACCCAGGCGGTCGACGTCGGAGCCCGTCACACCATCGTCAGCGCGATCCACCAGAAGGCGGCCGACGGGGCGTTCGTCGTCGTGGCCGGCTCCGACGAGAACGAGCTCGGCCTGCTGTGCGACCGGGTCCTCGTCTTCGAGGACGGCCAGATCCGTCGCGAGCTGGTCATGTCCCACGAGCTCACGCCGGACGCGATCGTCGAGGCGATCTATACCGACGGCTCGCGCGTGAAGCTGCGCAACCGTGGGTGACGACGAGGCACGACCAGGATCCGAGGAGGCGGCAGTGCCCGAGCAGGACAGGGACATCGACGGGTTCTTCTCGAGCGCGCGCGTGACCGGGCGGGACCAAGCGGTCTCGCTCACCCAGGACAGCTACCGCGAGTCCTTGTTCGACGTCGACGACCCCTTGCTCGCGCAGTGGCGGGGGCTCGGCTACGAGGAGTTCTCGGAACGCAAGCGGTCCCCCGAGTTCGTGCAGGAGCTCCTCGCGTCGTGGCAGGCGCTGTACGAGGAACCGTTCGTCGGGGTGACCTCGGACGGTACGGTCCGGGCGGGGGTGCACCCTCTGCGGGAGGCGCCCGTCCCGGACCCGGCACCGCAGCGCGCAGCCGAGCACGTGCTGTCCCTGCTGACCTCCGAGGAGCTCGAGCGCTTCCGCCACCCCCTCGACGCGGCCCAGTGGCGCGCGTGGAGCAACCCGGAGTTCGTCATCCACCGGGTGGGGCTGCGTCTCGAGGATCTCGCGGTCGAGCGGGCTGACGCGATCCTCGACCTGGTGCGGGCATCGTTGAGCGAGGAGGGCTACGCACGGGTCCAGGAGGCCATGGCGCTCAACGGCTTCCTGGGTGATCTGGTCGCCCTGCCCGAGCTCATGAACGACCGCAGCTACTGGGTCTCGTTGTTCGGCACGCCGTCGGCCGACGGAGCGTGGGGATGGCAGCTGTTCGGCCACCACGTGGCGGTCAACTTCGTCTCCGTGGCCGGTCGCCACGTGGTCGCGCCCGTCTTCCTCGGTGCCGAGCCGGCCCTGTCCGACGGCGAACGGCCCTCGATGTTCGATGCTCGCGAGCAGGTCGCGCTCGAGCTCGCGTCGTCGTTCACGGCCGACCAGCGGGACCAGGCGATCGTCTACCGATCGGTCCTGGACCCGGCGATGCCCGAGGGGCGTCTGCACCCGGCGGACGAGCGGCACCTGGCGGGGGCGTTCCGCGACAACCGGGTCATCCCCTACGAGGGGATCCGTGGGTCCGCGCTCACGGACGAGCAGTGGAGCCAGGTGCGATCGATCGCCGAGGACTTCCTCCTGCTGCTCGTCGCACCGCAACGGGAGGTCTTCCTCGACCGGGTCGACGAGTTCCGCGACGACACCTGGTTCGCCTGGTACGGGGCGACCGACGGGTCGCAACCGTTCTACTTCCGTCTCCAGAGCCCGGTGATCCTCGCGGAGCTCGACCATCACGCAGGGGTCTGGCTCAACAACAAGCTGCCCGCCCGGTTCCACGTGCACACCACGCTCCGGCTGCCGAACGGCAACGACTACGGGCGCGCCTACATCGCGCAGCTCACGGACGGACCTGTCGCGTCCGACCCCTCGGCCTGACGGGCCGACTGAACACCCGCGGTCGCACGGCCCGCGTCCTGTCCCCTGCGGGACGTGGACCGTCGGCTGGTCCGAGCGGTGCCGCCCGTCCTCGACGAGGTCGTCGAGCCCACGACGTGCGCTCCTCGTGCGGGCCCGTACGAGGGCTGCCCCGGAAGGCAGCCGTCGACCGCTCCACCGATTCATGCATCTCTACCGGCAACGTCGCCCAGAAGGAGAATCCCCATGAAGTCTCACCAGATCGCCCGCGCTCGTCGCGGCACGGCAGCAGGCGTCGTCCTGCTGACCGCGCTCTCGCTCGCGGCGTGCAGCGAGGAGGTCGATGCCGGGTCGGGTGAGGCGTCGAGCGCGTCCACCGGCGCGAGCGCCGAGGCCGCGGCCGCGCTCGCGACCCACCTGCAGCCGCTCGACGCGTACCCGGTGCCGACCGAGCCGATCGACGCGAGCCCGCTCGTGGGCGAGACCGTCTACTACGTCCCGATCACGCAGCAGTCGCCCCAGTTCTCGATCACGGGGCAAGCGCTGACCGAGGCCCTCGGCACCGTGGGGATCAACACCCAGACCTGCAACGGCAACGGCACACCGACCGACATCAGCGCGTGCATCGGCCAGGCGGTGAACGCGGGGGCGATCGCGATCGTGGCCGACGCGATCTCCTACGGGCTCGCGAGCAACGCCTACGACTCCGCGCGTGCCGCCGGGGTGCCCGTGATCATCGGCAACCAGGTCCCGGACGAGGAGCATCCCGCGGACGAGACGCTCGCCTGGGTCGAGGGGGCCGGGTCGGAGATCCAGGTCGCTCTCGCCGACTGGGTCGCGGTCGACTCGGGTGGCGCTGCCGACGTGCTGATCAACCAGAGCATGGACGGGACGACCCCTGGTTACTACGTCGCCGACGCCCAGGCGAGGTTCGACGAGGTGTGCCCCGGCTGCACGACCACGATCAACGAGGTCACCTCGGCGAACTTCTCGCTGATCCCGACCTCGACGAGCGCTGCGTTGCTCAAGGACCCGAACATCGACTACGTCAATGCGCAGTTCGCCCAGAACCTCCAGGGGACGCAGTCCGGCGTCGAGCAGGCGGGACGCATCGGCAAGGTCAAGGGGACGACGGGCTCGGTGCAGCTGGGCGGGCTGCAGGCGCTCGCGTCCGGCACGTTCCTGGCGGCTGCCGGTGCGCAGGCCTCTGTCTTCCAGGGGTGGGTCGACGCCGACGCGGCGATCCGCATGGCGCTCGGCGCCGAGCTGCCGGAGTACACGATCCCGTACCGCCTGTTCACCCAGGAGAACATCGGCGACGTGACGCTGAGCGAGGAGGCCGAGGCCTCGGGCGAGTGGTTCGGTCCCGCGACCTTCCGGGCCGACTTCGCGACGCTCTGGGGCGTGTCGTGACCGGTCGCTGACGAAGACCGGTCCAGGAGGGGGCGGGGGAGGTGCAGGTCGGCGGCGATGGCGTCGCCGTGCTCGGTGAGCAGGCGCGGCAGGACGTCCT
>NZ_JBHXBO010000087.1:0-16144 GCF_042726775.1 Oerskovia sp. NPDC060287 | reverse complement strand
AAAAAGAGACCGGCGTCCGGATTCCTCGGAAGCCGGGCGCCCACCGCAGGGTCGGCACCGAAGGGCGTCCCGGCCAGCGGGTGACCGCTTCTCTTCGTACGGTGAAGGTGTGCCCGTCGTCCCGCGGGCCGCGACCGTCAGCAGAGATCACCAGGAGCGACGACCATGGACTGGAAGCTCGAGCTCGTCCCCGTGCCCGTGTCGGACATCGACCGGGCCAAGGCCTTCTACGTCGACCAGGTCGGTTTCAACCCCGACCACGACATCCCCGTCAACGACGACCTGCGGTTCGTCCAGCTGACCCCGCCGGGTTCGGCGTGCTCGATCGTGCTCGACGTCAACATGACCGACATGCCCTCGGGCGGGCAGCGCGGCCTGCAGATCGTCGTACCCGACGCCGACGAGGCGCGTCAGCACCTGCTCGACCACGGCATCGACGCCCCGCCGGTCGAGGACCTGCCCTGGGGCCGGTTCACGTACTTCTCCGACCCCGACGGCAACACCTGGGCGCTGCAGCAGCTCGTCACGCCCCAGGCATGACGCCGGCCAGGTCCGGCCGGTGAACGCTCCGCGGGGCGCCGCGCCTCGCGAGGCGGGCGGCGCCGTCGGGCCCGACGACGCCACGTACCCCCTCCAGGCCCGTTCCGCGGGGAGCGTCGCGGCACTCGACGAGGTGCTCGTGGGCTGCCGGGCCTGCCCGCGCCTGGTCGCGTGGCGCGAGCGGGTCGCCACCGTGAAGCGGGCCTCGTTCCGCGACGACACCTACTGGGCGCGGCCCGTGCCCGGGTTCGGCGACGACCGTGCGAGGGTGCTCGTCGTCGGGCTGGCTCCGGCCGCGCACGGCGCGAACCGCACGGGACGCATGTTCACGGGCGACCGCTCGGGCGACTTCCTGTTCGCGGCGATGTACCGCACGGGGTTCGCGAACCAGCCGACGTCCGTGCGGGCCGACGACGGCCTCGCCCTGACGGGCATCCGCGTGACGGCCCCCGTGCACTGCGCCCCGCCCGCCAACAAGCCGACCCCGCTCGAACGTCGCACGTGCGCGCCGTACCTGGGGCGCGAGCTCGAGCTCGTCGGGCCGCGGGTCGCGGTGGTGCTGGGCGCTTTCGGGTGGCAGGCGCTCCTCGCGACCCTCGACGACCAGGGGTGGGACGTGCCGCGACCTCGCCCGCGGTTCGGGCACGGGGCGGAGGTGCGGCTCGCGCACCCCGACGGGCGCGACCTGACGCTGCTGGGGTGCTTCCACGTGAGCCAGCAGAACACCTTCACGGGGCGACTGACGCCCGAGATGCTCGACGCGGTGCTGCTGCGGGCGCGGGCGCTCGGCGGCTGATCCCCGCGAGCCCGGGCCGGTGGGTCAGCCGGGTCCCGCCGGCCGGGTCCCGCCGGCCGGGCCCAGTTCACGGCAGGCGCGGGCGCATCTCCTGGGCGCGCACCGAGACCGCGAGGAGACGGCGCTGGGCGCCCTGCGGTCGTTCGCGGCCCGCGACCCGCAGCGTCTCGAGGCGCGCGATGATCTCCATGCGGCGCAGCTCGCGGTCCAGGCGGTGGTCGTCCATGGTGTCCTCCCCTTCCTTGCCGGCGACGCCTTGCGGGGGCCGACCCTAGGAGGGAGCGCCGAGGGGACGGGGTTGTGACAACGCTGCCCCGTCGTCCGGGTGCTACGCCCGCACCGCGAGCGTGCTGGCCCCGTTCGGCAGGCGCCTGACCTCGATGCGCTCGGCGATCGACTGCTTGAGCGCGTCGACGTGGGACACCACGC
This sequence comes from Oerskovia sp. NPDC060287, assembly GCF_042726775.1. Classification (NCBI taxonomy): domain Bacteria; kingdom Bacillati; phylum Actinomycetota; class Actinomycetes; order Micrococcales; family Cellulomonadaceae; genus Oerskovia; species Oerskovia sp. NPDC060287. Next base: position 14,379 of record NZ_JBHXBO010000087.1, on the reverse strand, counting down.
CGACGACCCGGCCACCCGCGCGGAGCTTGCCCAGCTCGCCGAGCACCGCCTCGAGGGTCTCGGGGTCGAGCGTGCCGAACCCCTCGTCGACGAACAGGGTGCCGAGGTCCACGCCGCCCGCCTCGGCCGTCACGACGTCGGCCATGCCGAGCGCGAGGCACAGCGACACGTAGAACGTCTCGCCGCCCGAGAGCGTCCGCGGGTCGCGTGCCGCCTCGGTGCGGTGGTCGAGGACCTTCATCGCGAGCCCGGTCCGGCGCGTCCGGACGTCCTCCTTCTCGTCGGAGCGTTCGAGCTCGTAGCGCCCGTCGGACATCTCCCGGAGCCGCTCGTTGGCTGCCGCGACGACGTCCTCGAAGCGCCTGACCAGCACGTACGTCGCGAGCGAGAGCGCCTTGGCGTTGTCCGGGCCGGACCCGGCGGCGAGGCTCGCCATGCGGGCCACGGGGGCTGCCGCCTCCCGTTCGCGGACCCACCCCTCCACGGCCGAGGTGATCTCGCTCGCCGCGCGCGCGGCGAGCCGTGCGCGCTGAGCAGCACCGTTGGCGTGGAGGGCGGCTCGCCGTTCGGCGGTCTCCGCCTGCCCGACGACGTCACGCGCCCCCGCGAGGTCGACCTCCACGTCCGCGGGCAGGGTCGCGATCGCCTCCTCGGCGAGCCCCCGGCGGACGCGCTCGGCGTCGGCGTCCGCGGCACGCAGGCGCCGTTCGAGGGCTTCCCGCTCCGCGGGCGGACGGACCGCGGCGATCGCGTGCTGCTCGTCGTCGAACCCGGCCTCGGCGACGACCGTCGCGACCTCGGCCGCGCGGGCGGCCACGGCGTCGGACGTGCGGGCCACGGCGGACTCGGCATCGAGGAGCGCGGTGACCGCGAGGCCACGGTCCCGGAGGGCCGCCTCGATGACCGCGACGGGGTTGGCAGGGGACCCCTCGTCGGCCAGTGCGTCGGGCAGGGCGGCGTCCGCGAGGAGCGGCCCGGTCGCGTCGAGCTCGGCGGCGATCTCCTGGCGGTCCCGCTCGATCCCCGCCCCGAGCGCGTCGAGGCGCGCGGTCTCGCCCGCGATCCGCTCGGCGAGCCCCGCAGCCAGGGCGGTCAGCGCTGCGGTCTCGGTGTCGAAGTCCGTGAGAGCGGTCGCGGCTGCGGCTCGCTCGGCGACCGCGGCGGAGGACTCGGCGACCAGCGCCTTGGCCGCGTCGACCGCCTGGAGGGCGTCGCCGGGCGTCACTCCGCCTGCCGTCCGGAGGAGCCCGTCGAGCCGCTCGGCGAGGGTGGCCACCTCGGCCGAGACCTCGGTCACGGACTGCTCCGCGCCACGACGAGCGGTCTCCGCCGCCTCGACCGCGTCCCGCCCGACGTGCTCGGCTCCGGTGCGGGCCGGAGCGGGGTGCTCCTCGGCGCCGCAGACCGGGCAGGGGCAGCCGGGCTCGAGCTCTGCCGCGAGGTCTCCGGCGATCCCTCCGAGCCAGGCCGTCCGCAGGGCGTGCTCGGTGTCCGCGGCCGTGCGCGCTGCCGCGACCGCGGTGTCCTGCCGCTCGCGCGCGGCGTCGAGGTCAGCGGCCGTCGCGACGGCCTGACGTGCGGCACGCAGCACGGACTCGGCGGCGAGCACCCTCTCCTGGCGCTCGCCGAGCCGACCTGCGGCGTCGGCGAGGGCGTCCCGCCGGGCTTCGAGCAGAGCGCGAGCCGCAGGACGGGCCTCGAGGTCGGCGAGCGTCCGCGTGCGCTCCTCGCGGTCGCGGTCGGTCTCCTTGCGACCGTCGACCAGCTCGCGGTCCCGGCGCGGGAGCGACTCGCCCAGCGGCAACAGCCGCACCAGTCGCGCCTCGGCTGCGGACAGGCTCGACCGCAGCACCTCGAGAGCCGACACGTCGGACACCGCCAACGACTCGGGCACACCGGTCCTCGCGAGGAGCAGGCGCTCCTGGGCAGCGGTGGCCTCGTCCGCTGCCCGGCGCGCTCCGGCGAGCACGGGTTCCACCACCGCGGCGCGACGCGCGGCCGCGAGGGTCTCCCGGTCGAGCGCGACCTGGTCGGCCGCGGCGTCGAGGGCGGCCTGCTCGGCGAGCAGCTCGTCGCGTCGCACCGCTGCGGTGCTCACGGTACGGGCGGCCTCGAAGGCCTCGCGGGCCGCGACGAGCGCGGTGTTGGCCGTGATCTCCTGCGCGCCGAGCTCTGCTGCGGTCCGTTCGAGCACGCCGACGTGCCGGTGGACGAGGGTCCGGACCGAGGCCTCGGGCTCGACGGGTGCGAGCGTCCCTGTGTCCTCCCCGACGGCGAGGTCCGCGACCGCGAACAGGTCGTCGTCCGGGACCGGGGTCTCGTCGACAGGGCCCGCGAGCCGTGCGTCGTCTCGCGCGGCCTCGCGCAGCGCCGCAGCGTCCTCGCTCGAGAGCCCCGCCGCGCCGACGAAGCTCTCGACGGACCCCGCGGCGACCGACCTGGCTGCGGCCACCGCGCTCTGTGCCTCGCGGTTCAGGGCCGCGAGCTCGCTCTGCACCCTGTCGTAGATCTCGGTGCCGAAGACCTTCTGGAGCAGGTCGCGGCGGTGCTCGGGGTCGGCCCGGAGGAAGTTCGCGAACTCTCCCTGCGGGAGCACGATGGTCTGGACGAACTGTCGTCGGTCGAGACCGATGGCCCGTTGGATCTCGAGCCCGGCCTCGTCGAGCCTCGTCGAGAGCAGCTCACCCGGGACGTCGTCCGAGTCGCCCCACGGCGCACCCGGCCCGTGTGCCTCACCCGCCACGAGCCCGGCCTGGTCAGCCCCTGCGAGCCGCCAGAGCCTGACGCCGGCCTGTTGCGTCGTGGTCCCGGTGCCGCGCTTCTTGGGGCGCTGGAACTCGGGGCTGCGCCGCACGCGGTACACGCCCGAGCCGGTCTCGAACACGAGGTCGACGAACGACTCGACCTCGGGCGGCGCATAGGCCGACCGCAGCCGGTCCTCGCTCGCCGCCTCGGACGCGACCTTGCCGTAGAGCGCGAAGACCACGGCGTCGATGATGGTCGACTTGCCTGCGCCGGTGGGTCCCTCGAGCAGAAAGATCCCCGAGGTCGCGAGCTCGGCGAAGTCGATGCGGTGGGTCCCCGCGAAGGGACCGATGGCCTGGAGGGTCAGGGAGTGCAGGTGCATCAGGCGCTCCGCTCGCTCGCGAGGGCCCGCTCGAGCGCCGTGCGCAGCGCTGCTGCCTCGCTCGTCCTCGGTCCCGATCCGGTGACGTGCTGGACGAACTCGTGGGTCACCTCGAGCGGGTCACGCCCCGAGCCGACGACCGAGACCACCTCGCGCTCGGTACCCCGAGCCGGGCGGTGCTGGACCTGGAGCGCGTGCGGGAAGCGCGCACGGATGCGCGCGTACATCTCGGTGGGCCGAGAGTCGTCCGTCACGAACACCCGCAGCCAGTCGTCGGTGTGTGCGTCACCGGCCTCCCCGAGCAGCTCGTCGAGCGTCCCGCTGACCTCGGCGAGACGTCGCGGCACCGGGGCGGGGACAAGCTCCGTCCGAGCCTCGCCGCTCGCGTCGAGGTCCAGCAGGACCGTCGACTTCTTCTGGTGCATCTCCGAGAACGAGTACGCGAGCGGCGACCCCGAGTACCGGGCCACGGTCCCGCCCGCACCGCCCTGGCCTGTGGTTCCACGTGAAACATCGATCGGCACGGTGACCTTCTGGGGGCCGTGCAGGTGGCCCAGGGCCACGTAGTCGACCCCGACCCCGCCGAACACTCCGGCCGGCACCGAGTCCACGCCACCGACACGGATGTCCCGCTCCGACTCCGAGGCCTGGCCGCCGACCACGAACGCGTGCGCCATGACCACGTTCCGCAACCGGTCGCCGGGGGCACTCTCACGGCGGGCCGCCACATCGGCACCGATCCGCCGCATGGCCGCGGCGGTCACGGCCTCGTGCGAACGTGGCAGCGGTCGCCGCTCGGCGGCCGGTCCGGGCGCCTCGCTCGCGTCGGGCGCGTCCTCGCAGCACCCGTCCGCGAGCTCCCACCGCACGCCGTCAGGGTCGAGGTAGGGCACCGCGTAGACCGCGACCTGCCCACCCGAACCACCGCGCGAGGCGGGGTCCAGGATCACCGGCGCGCCGACGTCGGGCACACGGGTCCGGAAGTGGACCCCCGGACGCATGAGCGACGCCCCGAAACCCAACCGGATCGCCGAGTCGTGGTTCCCGGGCGTCAGCACGACGTCCGCGTGCTCCGCGAGCCGCGCGACCGTGTCCGACAGAAGGTTCACGGCGTCGACAGGCGGGATCGCCCGGTCGTACACGTCCCCCGCGACGAGGACCGCCCCCACGCCCTCCGCACGCACCACCTCGACCAGGTGGTCCAGGTACGCCGCCTGGTGGCCCAGCAGGTCGACCCCGTGGAGCGTCCGGCCGAGGTGCCAGTCCGAGGTGTGCAGGATGCGCATGACCCGAACGGTAGCCCGAGCCACCCACAGCACCGCGGGCGCCGAGGCGTGACACGCCCTCCGGCGGGCCGACCCACCGCGCTACGCTCCTCGTTCACACCGATCAGCACCGGAGGCCGTCGTGGACCGCAGGACCCTGGACGTCGCCGTCCCCGTCACGTTCGGTCTGCTCGTGGCCTCCTCGGCCATGTGGTTCAGCGCCGCCCAGCTCCCGATCATGATGGTCGGCGGGGTGCTGGTGGGGCTGTACTTCTCGGCGTTCCGGCAGAAGCTGCCGCAGGAGCTCCCCGCCCCCGACGGGACGCAGCAGGTCGAGGCGCCGGTCCGCCACAGGATCGAGCCCGAACGGCCGACCGACGCTGCCGCCCCGTGGGGCACCCCGCCTGCGATCGAGGACCGTCGAGACGACGTCTAGGACCCTGCGGAGGCCGTCCTCACGATGGGGATGGTGCCCGCCATGCCGATCATCTCGAGCAGGTCCTCGAGCGTGCTCGTCGGGTCCTGCAGGACCACGGGGCGTCCGTCCTCGGAACCCAGCATGTAGACCTGCAGGATGAAGGCGATGCCCGAGGAGTCGATGAAGGTCACCTGGCCGACGTCGATCGTCACGGGACCTGGATGCGTGATGACCTGCGCCATCGCGTCGCTCGCACGGTCCCGCAGGGCTGCGTCGATCTCTCCCCACAGCGTGATAAGGGAGCCCTCCGGGGTCGCCTCGTAGGTGATGCCTGCGTCCAAGGTGCTGGGGATGGTCATGCTTTCTCGTGCTCCGTCAGTCGGTGAGGCTGGTCCTCGCGGACCGTCCTCCTGGTCAACGATCGGGCAATGAACGGTGTTCCCGGGGTCGGGGCCCGTGATGGTCAAACCCTGTGAGGCTAGACCGGCTCGGTCACGTCCGCGACCTGCGCGCCCAGGACGGCCGCGAGGCGTGCCCCGTCGACGGTCGCCGCGACGCCGAACGCGCCCCCGCCGATCGAGACGAGCGGCGCAGCGCCGCCCGGTTCGCCGAGGAGGTCCGCCACCGTCTCGTCCTGCCCGACGGCGCTCTCCGCCGCGGTGGAGCCCGCGTCCCGGAAGACGACGCGCGTGTCCGCGACGACCGGCCACGCGGTCGTGGAACCGAACGGCGTGATGGTGCCGCGCTCGTACCCGGTGACCTCGCGGGCGACGTCCTTGTCCGGCATGGACAGCCGCGAGACGCCCAGGAGGGCCCTGAGCTTGGGCCACGAGATGGTCCGGTCTCCGGGCACCAGGACGAACAGGTAGTCGTCGTCACCACGACGGACCACGAGCGTCTTGACGATGTTCGCCGGGTCGATCCCCCGTGCCGCAGCAGCCTCCTCGAGAGAGCCCACCGGGCCGTGCCGGGTGATGGTGAAGTCGATCCCGGACGCCTCGAGTGCGGCGCGTGCTCGCTCTTCGCTCATTCCCCAGACCCTAGGCCCCGCCGCCGACACCCACCGCACGAGGAAGCGGCCCGCACAGTTCGTCCACGCCACCTCCCCCCGTCGTCCGCGGCGGCCAGCGGTCGCGGTCCCGGTCGGCCGGTGCTTGCATCGGAGGCACGTCCCGCCGGCCCGACCCGAGGAGCACGATGCACCCCGAACCTCCCCCGCTCCTGCGGCCCGAGCGTCGGGGACGCTTCGGGATGGATCGCGTCGGGTCGGTCGCGACGACCCTCGTGCTGCTGGCCATGGTCGCCCTGTGGCTCGTCCCCACCGCGGTCGACGAGGGCACCCCGGCCACCGAGACCGAGATCCCCGCGGGGAGGATCGTGACGGTGTCCGACGGCGCCTCGACCGCGACGATCCGGTTCCCCGCAGGATGGTCCACGACGGCCGACATCAGCCCGTCGGGCGACGCGAGCGGGTCCACGTTCGACGGCGCGAGCCTGACCGTCGACCGTGCCGGGGTCGGCGTCGAGATCGAGGTGGTCTCGGGCGTCGAGAACGCCAACGTCTTCTTCACGCGACGCGCCCGGCTCGCCGAGCTCTCGACGGGCACGAGCCTGTACGACGCGCGGATCGTCTCCGAGGGCGACCCGGCCGAGGTCTCGGGCGTCCTCCGGTCGGACGGCCCGGCGGCCGCGTCGCTCACGGTCAAGGTCACGCGGCAGCAGGCCCAGGGAGGCGTCTCGATCCTCGCGTACGGGACGTCGTCGGACCTGCAGGCTCAGGCCGAGGCCGTGGCGGCGCTCGTGAAGGCGGTGACGATCTCGTGACCGACCAGCTCCGCAACGTCCCCGTGGTCCTGCCCACGGGCGCTCCCGCACGACGCCGACGCGGTCTGTTCCCCCACTACCAGTGGGCGACCTGGCTCTACTGGGTGTGCCTGGTCGTGACCGGGTTCTCGATGCTCCGCGCGGCCCGCCAGGACGCGCTGCTCACCCCGGAGGGCCTGGGGATCGGGGTGCTGCTCGCCGGGCTCGTCACGCTCCTGCTCACGGCGATCGTCCGGCGGCTCGACCTGTTCGAGGACGAGCCGGGTCCCCTGCTGCTCGCGGCCTACGCGTGGGGCTTCGTCGCCGCTCCGACGATCGTCGTGGTCGCGAACGACCACCTGATCTCGGCGCTCGAGCGCGTCGGCCTGGCCTCCTGGTCGGCGGCCCTCGCAGGGCCGACCGACGAGGAGCTCATCAAGGTCCTCGGCGTGGTCCTGGTCCTCTACGCGGGGCGCGCGCACGTGACCCGGCCGCTCAACGGGCTGGTCTACGGCGCGATGGTCGGCCTGGGCTTCGAGGTCAGCGAGAACATCAGCTACATCGTGCAGGGTGCGATCACGGACCCGAGCTCCGACGCGGTGGGGGCTCTCCAGGTCGGGCTGAGCAGGGTCCTGATCGGGTTCGGCGCGCACGTGATGTTCAGCGCGATCGCCGGGTTCGGCGTGGCCTACGCGCTCACCGCGTTCCGCATCTCCGTGGCCCGGCGCGTCGCGGTGGCTCTCGGGGCCTACCTGCTCGCCTGGGCCCTGCACTTCGCGTGGAACGCCCCCGAGATCTTCTTCCCGTCGTCCGAGGCGGGCGCCTTCGCGTCGGTCTTCCTCAAGTACGTGGTCCTGATCCTCGCGTTCGTCCTCGTCTTCCGATACGCCCGGAGCATCGACCACCGCTGGTTCGAGGCGGTCCTCGCGGACCAGCCCGACGACGTCGTGACGCCGGGCGAGAGGGAGGCGCTGCGGTCCGTCCACGCCCGGCGGGCGGCGCGCAGGGCGGCGCGGCACGCGGGCGGCGCGGCCGAGAGCCGCCGCCTGGCCGACCTGCAGGAGGCCCAGCTCCGGCTCGCGACCCTGCTGGGCATCTACCCCGACGGGTCGCCGCCCGTCGAGGTCCAGAAGCAGGTCGTCCACGAGATCCGTTCCCAGCTGATCGTGCCCGTCTAGCCGAGGTGCACGACGTCGCCCTTCCAGGTCCGCCGCAGCCACCGGTCGTGCGACGCGACGACCACGGCCCCCGGCCACGTCTCGACCGCGGCCATGAGCTCCTCGGCGAGCGCGAGCGAGATGTGGTTGGTCGGCTCGTCGAGCAGCAGGACGTCGGGAGCCTGGGTCACGAGCATCGCGAGGACCACGCGCCGCCGCTGGCCCACGCTCAGCTCCGCGAGCGGCCGGTCCAGGTCGCGCGGTGCGACGAGGCCGTGCGCGTTCACGAGCGGACGGTCCGCGGGGTCCTGCCCCGTGATGAGGGCGAGCAGGTCGCGCGGGGTGCGGTCGTCGTCGTGCAGGCGGACGTCCTGCTCCAGCAGGGCGACCTCGACGCCTCGCGCGCGCCCCACGGAGCCGGACGTCGGCACGATGTCCCCCGCCAGCACGTGGAGCAGCGTCGACTTGCCCGAGCCGTTGGCCCCGGTCACGAGGAGCTTGGCGCCGGGCGCGACGTCGATCGACGGGACCCCCGCAGCCCGCAGGTCGAGCCGAGGGCGTCCGGGCGTCGCGGCACCGGGCTCGGTCGCCCCGCCCTGCACGACGACGTCACGCGCCCAGAGCGCCAGGCCGTCGGTGCCGTTCGACGCCCCCTGGGAACCGCGCCGACCGCCCGACCGCCCGGGGGACGAGCTCGTCGCCCGCTCACGCACGAGGTGCGGCGGGGAGAACCGCAACGGCTCCGGGGGCTTGCGGACCTGCTCGGCCAGGAGCGTGTCGAGACGCTGCTGGGCGTTGCGCACGCGCCGCGAGACCTGCGACTGCACGCGCTCGCCCTTGGCGTCGTAGAGCAGCTTGGACTGGTTGCCGCGCTCGCGGTCGTGCGAGACGTTGCGGGCCGTGGTCGCGACCGACCGTCGCAGCGCCTTGAGCTCGTCCTGCTCGGCCGCGAACTGCTGCTCCCAGCGCGCGCGCTCGACGCGCTTGGCCCGCAGGTAGTCGCGATAGCTCCCCGCGTACAGCGTGCCGCCCGTGCGCCCCGCGGAGCTGGCCTCCTGCGAGGGGTCGAGGTCGAGGATCTCGGTGCAGACCTCGTCGAGGAACACCCGGTCGTGGCTCGCGAGGAGCACGGCTCCGGGCAGCGCGCGCAGCGCCGTCGCGAGGAACTCGGCGGCCTCGTCGTCCAGGTGGTTGGTCGGCTCGTCGAGCAGGAGCGCGCCGGGCTGACGGATGAGGAGCGCCGCGAGGCCGAGGCGCGTGCGCTGGCCGCCCGAGAGCCGTGCCACGAGGCGGCCGCGGTGGATCACGTCGAGCCCCAGACCTGCGAGGGCGCGGGAGGCGCGGGCGTCGGCCCCCCACACGTCCGACTGCTCGGCGCGCGCGAGGGCCAGGTCGTAGGCCGCGGTGAGGGCGTCGACCTCGGTGGACCCTTCGTCCGGGCCGGGCCGGGTCGTGCCCCTGCCGGGTTCTGACGACGAGGCGAGGGCCGCGCCCGCGTCCTCGAGCGCGCGCTCGATCTCCCGGACTCCCGCGAGGGCGTCCTCGACGACCTGACCGACGGTCGTCGTCGGGCCGTAGGGAAGCTCCTGGTGCAGGTAGCCGAGGTCTGCCGGGCGCGTCACGGACCCGGAGTCGGGGTCCTCGATCCCTGCGAGGAGCCGCAGGAGCGTCGACTTGCCGACGCCGTTCTCGCCGACCAGACCGGTCCGGTGACCGGGGTCGACGGCGAGGCTCACCCCCGCCAGGACCGTGCGGTCGCCGTAGGACTTGGTGAGGTCCGTCGCGGTGAGGAGGGACGGAGAGGCATGGGGCATGGGGTCACCTGACTGGAAGGGCGCCACGGCGGCACAGGAGGCTGCCTGCCGACGTCGAGCGCGCCGGGACGCGACGAGGTCGTCACGTCGCGGGGCGACGTCGGGGCGCGAGAGGAAGGGGGTCTCGCGGGCAGGCTCAGATCCACATGGGCCCCACCCTACGCGGCCGCCTCGGCGCCCCGCGACCGCATCACGGGGTCGCCGAGGGCTCCTGGGTCACGAAGGCCGTGGACGTCGGGTCCGAGGTCGGTGTCGGCGCCAGGGTGGGCGTCGGGTCCGGCGTCTCGACCGGAGGGGTCGTCGTCGGCGGGTCCGTCGGGGTCGGCGGGGTGGTCGTCGGCGGGTCCGTCGGGTCCGGCGTCTCGACCGGAGGGGTCGTCGTCGGCGGGTTCGTCGGGGTCGGCGGGTCCGTCGGAGCGGGCGTCGTGGGCGTCGGGTTCGGCGTGGGGGCCGGGCTCGGCGGCGTCGTGGGAGGAGTGGTGGGCGGGGTCGTCGGCGTCACGGGAGGAGCCGACGGGGTCGCGGGGACACCCCCGGTGTAGCGGTCCGGCATGGCGCCGGCCGCGTAGAACTCGAAGTGCCAGGGCTCGGGCTTGCGGCCGTCGAGCCGCGCCCACGACGGGTTGTCCCACCCGTAGTCCGGTGCGTGCAGCCGCATCCACAGGTACTCCGCGCTGCGGCCCGTCGAGACAGGCTGCCCGACGTCGATCGCGAGACCCCAGCCGTGCTGCGAGGTGCCCGGGACGGCGGCGAGGTACGGCTTGGCTGCCTTGACCGCGACCTGCGCGTCGTAGCTGCGGTACGAGTCGGTGATGCGGAGCGGCTTGCCGAACTCCTTCTGGTACTCGACCGCGAGCGCGTTGAGCTGCTCGGCGGCGTCGCAGCGCAGGCTGTGCCCGGGGGCGAAGTCGAGGTCGCAGAGCACCGAGCCGGGCAGGAGCCCGTTGCCGTACTGCGCGGTGCTGTCGGCGTACTTGGCGACCACGGCCGCGAGCTGGTCGGCGAGCGTGCCGCCGGCGGGGACCGCCATGCCCGCGGCCGGCAGGACGTCGCCGGGCGCCAGCGCGTAGGACGGACCCATGAGCTCTGCGAGCCGCGTCGCGGCGACGACGACGTCGTCGAGCGTGACCAGGTCGTCGTGGTCGGGCGCGTCCTCGTCGGTCGGGTCGCCGGTCAGGTCACCGGGGAGCGGCGCTCCGTCCTCGACCGTCCCGTCAGGAGCGACGACTCCGTCAGGAGCCACCGTCCCGTCGGGAGCCACCACGCCCGACGGCACGTCCGCGCCCTCGGGCGCCACCGGGGCCGTGGGCTCGGGCGAGACGGGAGCCGGGTCGGTCGCCAGGGCGTCCGCCGCACCCGCCGGCACGTAGCCCGCGGGCACGCCGGAGGACACGGTGCTCGCCGCCGCGCTAGCGTCCACGACATCGGAGGGGACCCCCGTGGGGGCGGGCCCTTCGATCACGCCGGAGGTCCCGGGAGCCGCAGGCTCGACGGGGACGACCGGTGCCTGCGGGGACAAGGGAGCGGGCGCGGGCGGGGTGGCCAGGCCGTCCAGGAAGAAGCTCCCGGCCCCGCTCGTCGTCCCGCCGCTCGTCCCTGGAGCGGCCCCACCGGCAGCTGCCTGCTGCGCCTGGTAGGTGGCCAGCAGCATGCCGAGCTCCGAGCGAGCCTGGAGCACGCCGTCCGGGACCTGCGCCTCGGTCGCGATGTACTCGTCCGAGCGGTCGACCGCGGCCGCCACCCGTTCGAGCTGGACGTCCTCGCGCGGCGGCTCGTAGGCCGCGGGGAGCACGCCGAACGCAGCACCCGCGGCCGGTGTCTCCGGCGCGGCGTACTGGACCGACCAGGACTCTCGGTGCGTGATGGACGACCCCACGAACCCGACCGTCATGACCGACCCGAGCACGAGCGTGGTCGACAGGATCCACGGGACGGCACGGGACGGGTGGCGCGGGCGAGCGCTCGCGGCGAGGCACGGGGGTGTCGGGGCAGACGGTGGAGGAGCCGCGGCGGCGGCCACCGCCGCAGGCGCGGCGGGGACGGACGAGCCGGCGACCTGGCCTGCCTCGTCGTGCGGGCTCACTGCTGCTCCCGCAGGGCGGCGTGAACGCACACGGTGCGTCGGCAAGGTCACCACGAGACTCCAATTGTCCGGTCTTGCGTCTTTCGACGTAGCGAGGCTATCGCGAGAAAGGCCAAACTCAAGCCTGGACGACGAACGGCGTGTACGCCACCCCTCCTGGATGAACACTGAGGGTGACTTCTCAGGTTGCCCGAGCACAATGGGCGCATGGACACCTCGACCCCGCTCCAGGCGACCCCCTCGCAGCGCTCCCGACGCACCCGCCGGAGTGCCGCCGTCGGGCTGGCGCTCGTCCTGTCCACGTCCGTGCTCGGAGCCTGCGGCGACGACGGGAGCATCACCCTCCCCGAGTTCACCATCACGAGCGACCAGCTCGACCAGCTCCTGAACGACGCCAAGGCCCAGGCCGAGACCATCGGGGCCGACGTGCAGTCGCTCGTCGACGGGCTCGGCGCGCTCCCCGAGGACAAGCGCGCGCAGGTCGAGGAAGCCGTGACCTCGGCACGGACCGCGTCGCAGGACCTCCAGGCCGCGATCGACGAGGCCGCGACCGCGAGCGAGGACGCCAAGGCGCAGGCCGAGCAGCGGGTCGCCGAGGCGCGCACCCGGCTCGACGAGGCCTCGGCCCGGCTCCAGTCCGCGTCCGACGCCGTCGAGTCCGCCGACCAGGCCGTGAGCTCGAAGCTCGACGAGCTCCGCACGGAGGTCGACAAGCTCTCGGCCGACGTCGAGGACGCCACGTCCTGACGGCCGTGTCGCACCCGCCCGGGCGAGGAGCAGTCGGGGCAGACTGAGGCATGCCGTCCGCCGCTCCTGAGCCCGCGCTCGACCGCACACTTGTCCCCGATCTCGACGAGACCCTCGCGCTCGCCGGCGTCGCCCTGGGCGCCGCGCTCGCCGAGCCCGAGACCCTCGGCGGGTCGACGAGGTCCCTCGTCGTCCGGGCCCGCGTCGTCGCGGGGCTCACGACCGACCGCCTCGACACGACCCGCGCCGCCGCGCACGCCCCGGGCAGCACGGTCGTGGTCAAACGCTTCCTGGGCGGTCCCGGCGCGCACGGCCTGCCGTTCGAGCACGAGGTCGCGGGTCTCCTGACGCTCGACCGCACGCCCGTGCTCCTGGCCGTGGACGAGGCGCACCGCCTCCTCGTCATGAGCGACGTCGGCGACGGGCCCACGCTCGCCGACCTGCTGCTCGGCACCGACCGCGACGCGGCCTGGCAGGGGGCGCTCTCGTGGGCGACCGCCCTCGGCGAGCTCGCAGGGGCCTCCGGGCAGCACGTCGCGCGGTTCTCGTCCGAGCTCGCGGCGCGCGGCGTCGTGCGCGGGTGGGACCTCGACGCGGACGCCCGCGCGGGGGTGCACCGGCTCGTCGGGGCCCTGCCGACGCCCACGGACCTCGCACGCGACCCGCTCGACGCGACCCTCGCGTTCCTGCACGACGACCTCGAGGCCCTTGCGAGCCTGCGCTCACCCGGGAGCGCCGCCGTCGTCTCCCCCGGGGACACGTGCCCCGACAACGCCGTCCTCACGCCCGCCGGCTGGGTCTTCCTCGACCTCGAGGACACGACGGCCCACCACCCCGCTCTCGACGCCGCCTACACGCTCATGCCGTTCTCGACGTGCTGGTGCGTGTTCGACCCGCCGCCCGGACTGACCGACGAGCTCCTCGCCGCGTTCACCACGGGGCTCGGACGGCACCTGCCCGACGCGGTCGTCGAGCCCGCCTGGAACCGTGACGTCCTGGTCGCGTGCGCAGGCTGGATCCTCGCCATGACGGGCTGGCTGCTCGAAGGAGCGATCGAGGGCAGGCCGCGCGTCGGGCCGGAGGGCCGCTCGCCGTCGTACCGCCAGCTCGTGCTGTCCCGGTGGCGCTGGGGCGCCGAGCACCTGCGGGACGTCACCCCGGGCATCGCGGCCCTCCTGTCCGACGGCGTCGCGTGGGCCGAGCGCGAGTGGGGCCCCTCGCCGTCGGGCGGGTATCCCGCGTTCGCCTGACCGTGCCGCAGTCCTCCCCGACGGGCCGCCACGACGGGACCTAGGTCCCCCGAGATCCTCGACCTTCGCCCCAGGTCACGCGCCTCGCGCTCCGGTGGAATGGAGTCAACGAACCGGAAGGGGATCCGGTCCTGGAGACGAGGAAGACAGACGACATGAGTGCAACGATCGAACGCCCGACCAGCTCGGCCCGCTCGGCCCGAGCAGTACGTGCCGTCCCTCACGAGGTCACCGGGGCGACCACGACCGCGAGCCTCGCGGTCCGCGGCACCCTCCCGACCCAGATCGTCCTGGGGATCTTCCGGATCGTCATGGGCTTCTACTTCGTGTGGGCCTTCCTCGACAAGACCTTCGGCCTCGGGTTCTCGACCCCCTCGGAGCGCGCCTGGATCAACGGCGGCAGCCCCACGGCCGGCTTCCTCGGAGGCGTCGAAGGACCGTTCGCGAGCTTCTTCAACGGGATGGCCGGCGCGGCCTGGGCCGACTGGCTCTTCATGGCGGGCCTCCTCGGGATCGGGCTCGCCCTGATGCTCGGGATCGGGATGCGGATCGCCGCGATCGCCGGGACCGTCCTCCTCGGCTTCATGTACCTGGCGTCGCTGCCCCTGACCACCAACCCCATCATCGACAGCCACGTCGTCGAGGCCCTCGCGATCATCTCGCTGGCCATGATCGGCGCCGGCGACACCCTCGGCCTCGGCCGACAGTGGAAGAG
>NZ_JBHXBO010000086.1:0-16171 GCF_042726775.1 Oerskovia sp. NPDC060287 | reverse complement strand
CTGCCAGCCGTCAGCCGATGATCAGGCGACGACCACGGCGAGGATGTCGCGTGCGGAGAGCACCAGGTACTCCTGGCCCCCGTACTTGACCTCGGTGCCGCCGTACTTGCTGTAGATGACCTTGTCGCCGACGACGACGTCCAGGGGGACGCGGTTGCCGTTGTCGTCGATACGACCCGGACCAACGGCCAGGACCTCGCCCTCCTGGGGCTTCTCCTTGGCGGTGTCCGGAATGACCAGGCCGGATGCGGTCGTGGTCTCGGCCTCGAGGGCCTTCACGACGATCCGGTCCTCGAGCGGCTTGATGGGGACCGACACGTCGGACCTCCCCTTTCGCTATGAGAACTGCAACGGATGAGTGTCGAGCGCTGCCTGCCGTCCGTCGTCGCGGGTGCCGGACCGGCTGGTGTCGCTCTGGTGTTCGCCCGCCCCCGAGGGGGCGAACGTCCTACGCACAATCTAGGTCCGCATTAGCACTCGGTCAAGGCGAGTGCCAACGCGCGCCGGGCGTGGAAAGATCGACGCATGGACGCGTCGGCACTGACCAAGCTGCTCAGCCCGACGGGGTGGGCGCTCCTCAACGCGCTCCCCCCGTACGACGAGCGGCAGGCCATGGTGCTCGCGACGGGGCTGCGGGCACAGGGGGTGGACCCTGAGCTCGCCGCGGCCGCGCTCACCCAGTCGCGCCTGCGAGCCAAGGCGCACCTGAAGTTCGACACGTTCGCGGACGGCATGCTCTTCACCCAGGACGGCCTCGAGCAGGCCACGCGGCTCGTGGTGGCCGCACGCCACGCGCAGCGCTATCACGCGGCCGGCGTGACCAAGGTCGCCGACCTGACGTGCGGGATCGGTGCCGACTCCATGACGTTCGCCGGGACGGGCCTGCAGGTCCTCGCGACGGACATCGACGAGGTCACGGCGTCGATCGCGACCGTCAACCTCCGTCACTTCCCCGAGGCCGAGGTCCGCCACGCGGACGGGCTGAGCATCGACCTGGCCGCAGAGGGCGTCGACGGCGTGTTCGCCGACCCTGCGCGCCGCACGCGCTCGGGCACGCGCATCTTCGACCCTCGCTCGTACGCTCCCCCGCTCGACGACGTGTGGGCCCTGCGCTCGGTCGTTCCCGCGGTCGGTATCAAGGTCGGCCCCGGCATCCCGCACGCGGGACTGCCGACCGACGCCGAGACGCAGTGGGTCTCGGTCGACGGCGACGTGGTCGAGGCCGCGCTGTGGTTCGGCCCGCTCGCCCCCGAGGGCCCCGGGCGCACCGCGCTGGTCCTGCGGACCGTGACGGACGACGACGGCACGCGCCGCACCACGTCGCGCACCCTTCGCCATGCCCAGGGGGACGACGAGCTCGTCCCGGACGTGGGCGTCGTCGGGCACTATCTCTACGAGCCCGACGGCGCGATCATCCGCGCCGGGCTCGTCGCCCAGGCCGCAGCGGAGCTCGGCGGACGCCTGCTCGACCGGACCATCGCCTACGTGACCACGGACTCCCCCGCTCCCCGCTCCGCCGTGGGCAGCGACGGGTCGGCAGACGTCGCGACCGGGTACCGCGTCCTGGACGTCATGCCCTTCAGCCTCAAGAAGCTCAAGGCCTACCTGCGCGAGCGTGGCGTGGGACGGCTGACCATCAAGAAGCGGGGCACGGCCGTCGTGCCTGAACAGCTCCGCAAGCAGCTCGACCTCCGCGGCACCGCGGAGGCGACCGTCGTCCTCACCCGGATCGCCGGCTCGCAGCAGGTCCTGGTCGTCGAACCGCTGATCCGGCCCGACGGCACGAACATCCTCGACTCCCCCACGCCTCCTGAAAGGGGCTGATCGGTGCACCTTCCCTTCGCCCGGTCCGAGCGTTCGTCCGTCGGCATCGAGTGGGAGCTCGCGCTCGTCGACAAGGACTCGGGCGACCTGCGCCAGGTCGCCCAGACCGTGCTCGACGCCGTCGAGCCCACCGACGGCTCGCAGCACCCCCACATCCGCCAGGAGCTCCTGCTCAACACGGTCGAGGTCGTGAGCGGCGTGTGCCGCACGGTCGGCGACGCGGGCCGCGACCTCGAGGCCGCGATCGAGGAGATCCGCGTCCTGACCGACCCCCTGCGCGTCGAGCTCATGAGCGCGGGCACGCACCCGTTCGCGCGCTGGGCCCAGCAGAAGGTCACCGACAAGCAGCGCTACGCGACGCTCATCGACCGCACCCAGTGGTGGGGCCGGCAGATGCTCATCTACGGCGTGCACGTGCACGTCGGGATCGAGGACCGCAGCAAGGTGCTGCCCATCTCGCGCGCCATGCTCGGGTACTTCGCCCACCTGCAGTCGCTCTCGGCCTCGTCACCGTTCTGGGGTGGCAAGGACACGGGCTACGCGTCGAACCGTGCGCTCATGTTCCAGCAGCTGCCGACCGCGGGCCTGGGCTTCCAGTTCGAGACCTGGGAGCAGCTCGAGGGCTACGTCGGGGACATGATCCACACGGGCGTGATCGACCAGTTCGACGAGGTCCGGTGGGACCTGCGCCCCTCACCGCGCTTCGGGACGCTCGAGACCCGCATCTGCGACGGCGCGACCAACCTCACCGAGGTCCTCGCGCTCGCGGCGCTCAACCACTGCCTCGTCGAGCACCTGTCGACGCTGCTCGACCAGGGCAAGGAGCTCCCGACCATCCCGGCCTGGTTCGCCCAGGAGAACAAGTGGCGTTCGGCCCGGTACGGGATGGACGCGATCATCATCCTCGACCGCGCGGGCAACGAGGAGCTCGTGACCGAGGCCGTCGCCAAGCTGCTCGTCGAGCTCGAGCCCGTGGCGGCCCGGCTCGGGTGCCTCCAGGAGCTCGACGACGTCCGCGTGATCCTGCGGCGCGGTGCGTCGTACCAGCGGCAGCGAGCCGTGGCGCGTCGGAACGGCGGAGAGCTGGACGCCGTGGTCCGCGCGCTCGTCGCCGAGATGCGGGCGGGTCGCCCGCTGTAGCGGCGAGAGGCCCGACGCCGGAGCGCACCGCGGGTGCGCCCGGTCAGTGGTCCGTGATCGTGACCCCACGTGCCGCGGCCTGCTCGGCGAGCCAGTCCTCCGACCAGTCGGTGGCCGTGCACGGCGACGACGAGCTGTCCGCGACCTCCTGCGAGTAACCGCCCCAGGACAGGACGCGGCACGTCGCGTCCGACTCGACGACGTCCTTCCAGTCCTCGTCGTCCCGCAGCCCCGCCTCGCCCGCGGACTGGACGACGTCGAACCGGTGCCACCACTGCATGAGGTGCGAGAGCTCGTGCGCGAGCACGAACTCCTTCGCCGCTGCGCTCGCCTCGGGTCCCCAGTACATGAACAGGGTCGTCGGGTAGTCGGGGTCGTAGCACCCGGCGACGCCGGTCTCGCGCAGGTCTCGCTCGACGATCCACTCCATGCCGCAGTTGTAGGCGCCGTCGTCGGTGAAGACCACGCGCAGGCCCTCGTTGGCCGGGTTGAGATCGACGAGCCATCGCGTCGGGTCGGGCTGGCCGGGCGCGAAAGCGGTGCCGGGGGCCGCCGTGAGCAGGCTGTCCGGCACCGGCAGCGCATAGTCTCCCTGCTTCCAGCGTTCCTCCATGCCCGCGTCGGCAGAGAGGTCTGATCCGCCCGCGGCGAGGTCGCCCGGAGCAGGGTCGGCGACGACGTCGTCCGAACCGGTGCCCGGGACGGGGGTGGTCTCCGGGTCCGGCTCGGGCGCGACCCAGCCGTCGATCGCCGGCACGGTCGGTGCGGGGTTGTCGAAGGCGCCCGCGAGCCCCTGCTGCGCGGACCGGATCACGCCGGCGGCCAGCCCGACCACGACCAGGACCCCGACGAGAGCGACGAAGGTCCCGACGAGCGCGGAGCGTCGACGGCGCGGGGGCTGTGGTGCGGCCGGGGCCGGGTACCCGGTGGGCCCGGCAGGGGCCGGGGGCCAGCGGTGGCCGCCCGCACGCGCCGCCTCCTGGGCGGCGAGCGCGCGGTGGACCGCGAACCAGTGCGCCGACGCCGCCAGGGCGTGCTGCTGAGCGCGGCCCACCTGGGTGAGAGCGTACGCGTGCCACGCCTGCGCGCTCTGCCACGCGGCGGCAGCGCTGCCCGGCGCGTGCGCGGACCCCGACGGCGGGCCCTGGTAGGCAGGTCCTGCCGGGCCGGGTCGCGCGGGATCCATGAGCTCTCCGTACTGCCCCGCGGCGGTCGCGTCGGCCAGGTCGCACGGTATCAAGTCCACCCGCGCGCCCCGCCCGGGGGTCCGAACAATTCGGTGGCGGTGGCTGAGAGCATGGGCGCATGGATCCCGCGGACTTCTACACCGGACTCGTCGTCGAGCTCTACTCGCCCCTGAAGTCGGGCCACGAGGACCCCGAGCGCTACGCGCGCTTCGTCCTGGACTCGGGCGAGCCGGCCCTCGAGCTCGGGTGCGGCGACGGGGACCCGCTCCTCGCGCTGCGCGCGCTCGACCTCGACGTCGAGGGCGTCGACTCGTCGACCGACATGCTCGCCCGGTGCCGCGAGCTCGCGGCCCAGGAGGGCCTCGACGTCGTGGTGCACCACCAGCGCATGGAGGAGCTCGACCTCGACCGGTGCTACCGGTCGATCTTCCTCGCGGGCCCCACGTTCACCCTGCTGCCCGACGACGGCACGGCCCTCGCGGCGCTGCGCCGCATCCGGACCCACCTGACCCCCGACGGCACCGCGCTGGTCCCGCTCTTCGTCCCGACGCCGACGCCGTCCGAGCAGCTCGGGCGCGCCCGCGCGACGACGCGTGAGGACGGCGCGCTCCTGAGCGTCGCGGTCACGACCGAGGAGCGCGACGAGGTCGCCCGGGTCCAGCGCAGCACACTGCGCTACGAACGCGTCCTGGACGGTCTCACCACGGTCGACGAACGGGTGTGGACCATCCACTGGTACACCCGCGACGGCTTCCGCGACCTGGCCCGTGCCGCGGGTCTCGAGGTCGTCGAGGTCCAGGACGACGAGGGGCGCCCGGCCGCGCACGACGCGAGCGACGTCACGTTCGTGCTGCGCGCCGCGCGCTGAGCGACGGCGCCCGATCGGGCACGCCGCCTCACCGAGAACGAGCTGCTCGGCTCCGAGCGGGCCAGGCCTGGCCCGCTCAGACCGTGACGGTCGTGAGCGGCATCGAGGAGTCGACGGGGATGTCGAGGCCCGAGGGCGCGACGCCCGCCCGGACGACCGCCGACCCGAGCGCGGCGATCATCGCGCCGTTGTCGGTGCAGTACCGGATGGGAGGGATGCGCAGGTCGATGCCGGCCTCGGCGCAGCGCTTCGCGGCCATGTCGCGCAGCTGCGAGTTGGCGCTGAACCCGCCACCGACCACGAGCGTCTCGACGCCGTGCCGCTGGCAGGCTGCGATGGTCTTGGCCGTGAGGACGTCGGCGACGGCCTCGGCGAACGAGGCCGCGACGTCGTTCAAGGGCACCTCGAGCCCGCTGTCGACGCGGGCCTCGACCCAGCGGGCGACCGCGGTCTTGAGGCCCGAGAACGAGAAGTCGTACGCGTGCTTCTCCTGGTCCTTGCGTGCGGTGAGGCCACGCGGGAAGCGGATCGCGGTCGGATCGCCCTCGCGCGCGAGGCGGTCGACGTGGGGCCCTCCGGGGTAGGGCAGCCCGAGGAGGCGGCCGACCTTGTCGAACGCCTCGCCCGCGGCGTCGTCGAGCGTCGAGCCGAGCTCGGTCACGTCGGTCGCGATGTCGTCCACGAGCAGCAGCGACGAGTGCCCGCCCGAGACCACGAGGGCCATGACGCGCTCGGGGAACTCGCCGTGGACCAGCTCGTCGACCGCAGCGTGGCCGATCACGTGGTTCACGCCGTACAGGGGCTTGTTCAGACCGATCGACAGCGCCTTGGCGGCCGAGGCGCCGATCGTGAGCGGGCCGACGAGGCCGGGACCGGCCGTGACCGCGATCGCGTCGATCTGCGAGAGGTCGACGTCCGCCTCGCCCAGCGCACGCTGGATCGTGGGGATCATCGCCTCGAGGTGGGCGCGCGAGGCGACCTCGGGGATGATGCCGCCGTAGCGGGCGTGCTCGTCCATCGAGCTCGCGACCGCGTCGACGAGGAGCTCGCGGCCGCGCACGAGCGCGACCCCCGTCTCGTCGCAGGAGGACTCGATCCCGAGGACGAGGGGGGCACCGAGGCTGTCAGAGGAACCGCCAGAAACCATGGTTCCCAGCGTAGTCGTGCTGGAGAGGTCGTCGTGCGGGCGGGGACGCCGTCGTTGTGTCGCACGTCACGCCCCGGATCGGGAAGGGTGATTGATCCTTCAACTGTTGACCGAGGCATGAGCACAGAGACCTTCACCCCCATCGACGCCGCCTTCGACGACCTGCTCGAGATCGACGCCTCGACCGCCGACCTGCTGTTCCGCGAGGCCCGCACCGTCCACGCGTTCGAGGACGAGGCCGTGCCGGACGAGAAGATCCAGGCCGCCTACGACCTGGTCCGCTGGGGACCGACCGCCATGAACACCGTGCCGCTGCGCCTCCTCGTGGTCCGTGACCCCGAGGCCCGTGCACGCCTGGTCGAGCACATGGCCGACGGCAACAAGGCCAAGACCCTGGCTGCGCCGCTGACCATCGTCGCCGCGGCCGACCCCAACTTCCACGAGTACCTGCCCGTCCTCGCCCCGCACATGGAGGGCGCCAAGGAGAACTTCGAGGCTGCCGGCGAGGAGACCCGTACCGGGATGTCCCGCACCTCTGCGCTGATCCAGGTCGGCTACTTCATCGTGGGTCTGCGTGCGGCCGGTCTGCACGTCGGTCCCATGGGTGGCTTCGACGCGGCAGGTGTCGACGCCGAGTTCTTCGGCGAGAACGGCTGGAAGTCGCTCGTCGTCATCAACGTCGGCACCCCGGCCGGCGAGGGCGCGACGTACCCGCGCCAGACGCGCCTCACGTTCGAGCAGGCCTCGACGACGCTCTGACGCCGTCCCGCCGGTGCGCCGAGCCCTCTGCGGCCCCCGGCTGAACGACCCCGAGACCCGTCCGGTCAGGCCCCTGTGGCCACCGGGCGGGTCTCGTCGTTGGACCACTGGGACCACGAGCCCGCGTAGAGCGCGGCGTCGATCCCCAGCGTGGCGAGGGCTGCGACCTCGTGCGCGGCCGTGACCCCGGACCCGCAGTAGACGCCGACGTGCTGCTCGCCGTCGGCGCGCACCCCGAGCGCCGCGAAGCGCTCGCGCAGCGCGGGCTCGTCGAGGAACCGTCCGTCGGACCCGAGGTTCTGGACGGTCGGCGCGCTCACGGCTCCGGGCACGTGCCCCGCGCGCGGGTCCACGGGCTCGACCTCGCCCCGGAAGCGCTCGCCCGCCCGAGCGTCGAGGAGCAGTCCGCTGCCCGACGACGCCAGGCGCGCCGCGTCGTCGGGCGTGAGCGTGGGGAGCTCCCCCTGCGACAAGACGACGTCCCCGCGCACGGGGACGACCTCCCCCTGCTCCAGGACGAAGCCCGCACCGGTCCAGGCACCGAGACCACCGTCGAGGAGGCGGACGTCGGCGAGACCCGCCCAGCGCAGCAGCCACCAGGCGCGCGCCGCCGACGTGGCGCCCACGGCGTCGTACGCGACGACGCGGGACCCCTGGCGCACGCCCCAGCGACGCGCGGCCGCCTCGAGGTCGGCGAGGTCCGGGAGCGGGTGCCGGCCCCTCGCCGGGGACGGCGGCGCGGCGAGCTCGGACTCGAGGTCCACGAACACCGCGCCGGGCAGGTGCCCCGCGAGGTACTGCTCGTGGCCGTCCGTGACCCCGAGGGCCCAGCGGACGTCGAGCAGGACCAGGTCGCCCGTTCCTGCCGCGAGCTCGTCGTGCAGGGCCCGTGCCGAGACGAGCACCGCGTCGCGTGCGCTCACGCGACGCCCGGCTCGTCGGGCACCGCTGCGTCGCGGGTCTCCGCGGCAGGCGCGTCGTCGGTCAGCTCGAGGCGCATGGTGTACGCGTCGACGTCCTCTGGCTGGTAGTACCGCTTGCGGATGCCGAGCTGCTCGAACCCGAACTTGCCGTACATGGCCAGCGCGGCGTCGTTGTCCACCCGGACCTCGAGCAGCACCGCGCTCGCCCCGACCTGGCGCGAACGGTCGATCAGAGCCGTCAGCAGCACCGACCCGATGCCGAGGTGCTGATACTGCGGGTCCACGCCGATCGTCATGATCTGCGTGACGTCGCCGTCGAACCACAGTCCCGCGTAGCCGATGAGCTCCTGCGGGCCGGCGGCGTAGAGGCGGACGGGCTCGGCCGCGACGTACCAGCGGCCCAGCGCCCCGAGCTCCTCGGCGAGCATGCCGTAGGTCCAGGCGCTCGACCCGAACAGCTCCTGCTCGAGGCGTACGACGCGCGGCAGGTCCGCGGCCCGCAGCGGCCGGAGCTTGACCTCGTAGTGCGCGCTCACGCCCCGGCCCCCGTCGGCGTCGCCGCGGGCGGTGCGTCGCTCGCCCGCTTGCGCGCGGCGGGCTCCTGGACGTCCGGTCGGCGCAGGTACAGCGGCTCGGTGGGCTGCTCGACGCCCGCGTCGCGGCGGGCGATCGCGAGCCGCGCCAGGACCGTCGCGTCGGGCACCAGGGGCGCGTCCTCGGCGAGCGGCAGGTGGTCGGGGTACAGCGCGGCCCCTTCTCCCACGACGACGGCGCCCGCGACCTGGTCGGCCAGGCCCGCGGCCGGACCCACGTCGGGACCCGCGACGAGCTCGACGACCGGGGTCGCGTGCGGACCCTCGTGCGCCACGACGCGGTAGCGCGCCCAGTACACCTCACGACGGCGCGCGTCGGCGGTCGCGAGGACCTCGTCGCCCGGCGTGAGGCCCAGGTCGCTCACGGCCTGCGCCGCGATCGCGTCGAGGCCCGAGACGCCGAGCGCCGGGATGCCGAGCGAGAGCGCGAGCGTGCGGGCCGTGACCAGCCCCACGCGCAGGCCCGTGAACGGCGCCGGCCCGGTGCCCGCGACGACCGCGGTCAGCGCGGTCCGGTCCACGCCGGCCTCGGCGAGCACCTCGCTCACGAGGGGAGCCAGGGTCTCGGCGTGCCGGCGTCTCTCGTCCGCGGAGCGCACGGCGAGCCGTTCACCGCCTTCCCCGACGAGGGCGACCGCGACGGCGGCTGACGTATCGAGCGCGAGGACTGCCACGGTCCCAGCCTACTTTTCCGCGGACGGGTCGGCGGCCAGCTCCTGCATGCCGGAGCCCTCCGCACGGGGTCCCGCGGTGTCGTCCGGCTCCCCCGAGGACTCGAGGGACGCGACGACGGCCGCGCGCAGCGCGGCTGCGGCCCGCTCGAAGCCGGCCCAGCGGTCGCCCACGGCCCGCACGGTCACGTGCCGGACCCCGGCCTCGGGCGAGTCGAGCCCGTCGTCGGTCCCGTCGCTCCCCGCGGAGACGCCCAGTCCGCCGCGCGGGCGCTCGATCGTGATCTCCAGGCGGTCCTCGGCGAGGGACTCCACGAGGTCCTGTCCCCACTCGACGACCGTGACCGACTCGTCGAGGCTCGCGTCGAGGTCGAGCGCCTCGACCTCGTCGAGCGAACCGAGCCGGTAGGCGTCGACGTGCACCAGGTACGGCCCGTCCGCGAGCGGCGGGTGCACGCGCGCGATGATGAACGTGGGCGACGCCACCTGGCCCCGCACCCCCAGCCCCGTGCCGATCCCCTGGGTCAGGGTCGTCTTGCCCGCGCCCAGGTCGCCCGTGAGCATCACGAGGTCTCCCGCGCGCAGCTCGCGGGCCAGCGCGAGCCCGAACGCGCGGGTCGCGTCGGCGTCGGGCAGATCGATGGTCAGGTCGTTCATGACAGCCACTCCTGGTCGTGGTGAAGGGGGTTGCTCGACGCCTCGGGGGCGCGGTCCGCCGGAGCGCCCTTGGCGGGCTCCGTCGTCTGGCCGGTCGTGCCGCCCGCGCCGTCGACGTGAACGCGCGGCACGCGCGCGCCCAGACGCGTCGTGATCTCGTAGCTGATGGTGCCGGCGGCCAGCGCCCAGTCCTCGGCGGTCGGGGCTCCCCCGCGGGCCAGCCCCGCACCGGGCCCGAACAACGTCACGACGTCGCCCGCCTGCTCGGACGCGTAGGGACCCAGGTCGAGCACGAACTGGTCCATGCAGACCCGCCCGGCCACGTGCAGGACGCGGCCCGTGCCGTCCACTCCGCCGGCCTCGTCGATCGGCCCCCCCACCAGCACGGGGCCACCGGGCCGCTCGGGCAGGGCGCCCGAGGCGTGCCGCGGGATGCCGTCGGCGTAGCCGAGCGGGACCACGCCGAGGATCGTCGCCTGCGGCGTCGTGTAGGCGTGCGCGTAGGAGACGCCCTGGCCCCCCGCGACCTGCTTGACGGTCGCGAGCCGAGCCTCGAGCGTCATGGCCGGGGTCAGGCCGAAGTCGTCGGGCGTCCCGAGCTGCGGGACCGGCGAGAGGCCGTAGACCGCGAGGCCCGGGCGCACCAGGTCGTAGTGCACGCGCGGGTTGGTGAGCGTCGCCGCGGAGTTCGCGAGGTGACGCACCTCGAGCTGCACGCCGGCGGCCTCGGTCGTGCGCACCGCGGCGTCGAACACGTCGGCCTGGTGCAGGACGGTCGGGTGCTCGGGCTCGTCCGCGAACGCGAAGTGCGACCAGATCCCGACGACGCGCAGCACGCCCTCGGACTCGGCGCGCAGCGCGGCGTCGAGCACGGCCGGGAGCTGGTCCGGCACGATCCCGTTGCGCCCGAGCCCCGTGTCGATCTTCAGGTGCACGCGGGCGGGGCGCCCGGCCGCGCGGGCTGCCGCGGCGACCTCGTCGAGGGCCCACGGCGCGGCGACCGAGACGTCGATCTCCGCTTCGACGAGCGCCCGGAGCGGCGCTCCCGGCGCGTAGAGCCAGGTCAGGACCCGCGCCTGGTCGGGGCCGATGCCCGCGGCGCGCAGCGCGAGCGCCTCCGAGACCTGCGCCGTGCCGAGCCAGGTCGCACCGCCCGCGAGCGCCGCACGGGCGCTGGGCAGCAGGCCGTGGCCGTACGCGTCGGCCTTGACGACCGCCATGACCTGGGCCGTGCCGGCGTGGCGCGCGAGGGACTCGACGTTGGAGCGGATCGCGCCCAGGTCGATCACGGCGCGGGCCGGGTAGTAGTCGGCGGGCGGGACGGGGCCGGTGGCCGACGGCGAGGGGGTGGTGTCGCCGGTGGAACCGTGCGGGGGATCGCTGAAGGGGCTCACGGTCACCGATTCTCTCACCGGCGGTGACGGGCGTGCGGGCCGAGGGCGACGGATCCGCCCACCAGGGACGCCGTCGGGCCTACGACCACTCCTGCAGAGGCCGCGTCGTCTCGAACCGCCGTGGCCTCCCGCTGAGCGGGTCGACGAACTCGATCGAGCGCGAGACGAGCTGGAGCGGCCTGCTGAAGTCGTCGGGGCGCACGTCGTAGAACGTCGGGTAGAAGTTGTCGTGCAGGATCGGCAGGCCCAGCGAGCTCATGTGCAGCCGGAGCTGGTGGGTCTTGCCCGTGTGCGGGGTGAGGCGGTAGAGCCCGGTCCGGCCGCGCGACCCGTCGCCCGTCCCGGACGAGTCCTCGCGCGTGGCCACGAGCTCGACGAGGCTCTCGGAGTTCGGCTCGCCCGGCACCTCGGACGCGCGCATGACGCCGCGCTCCTTGTGGATGCGGCTGCGCACGACGCGCGGCAGGTCGAGCGCAGGGTCGACGCCCGCGACGGCCTCGTACACCTTGGTCACGCGCCGCTCGGCGAACAAGGTCTGGTACGGCCCGCGGACCTCGGGCCGCACGGTCAGCACGAGCACCCCCGCGGTCACGCGGTCGAGCCGGTGAGCGGGCGAGAGCTCAGGCAGGTCGAGGTCTCGGCGCAGCCGGACCAGCACGGACTCCGCGATGAAGGCACCGCGCGGGATGCTCGCCAGGAAGTGCGGCTTGTCGACCACGACCAGGTCGTCGTCGCGGTGCAGGATCTCGATCTCGAACGGCACGCGTGCTTCCACGGGCGGGTCCCGGTACAGGAACACGCGCGCGTGCTGCGCGAAGGCCGTGTCGGGCGTGACCGGCCGGCCCAGGTGGTCGACGACCTCCCCCGCGGCGACCTTCTCGCGCAGGCGCGGCTCGTCGTCGGGGAAGCGGTGGACGAGGTGGTCCAGGACGGTGTCCCACCGGGGCCATCCGTCGCTCCCGTCGCCGTTCTGGGGCAGGACGACGCGGGTCGCGTTGAGTCCGTCGCGCACGGGGAGCGGCTGGAACGGGATGCGCCGACGGCGCGGCGGGACCTGAGGGGTCGTGGGGGTCGGCACGGCCACCACGGTAGCCGCTCGCCCTGGGCGACCCTGCTGGGTGGCCGTCAGGACGGGCGCACGACGACGTCGGCCCGGTCCCGCGTCGAGGCCACGAGCCGGGCGTTGGTCTCGTCGGGCCCCAGCGCCCAGGCGCGCGCCGCGGCCGGCGGCTTGCCGTGCCGCTCGTGCCGGGCCACGAGGCGCTCGATGCGCACGGGTTCGGGGACCTCGAGGAACCAGGTCTCGTCGAGGATCGTGCGCACCGGGCTCCAGCGCCCGTGGTCCTGGTCCTCGCCCAGCAGGAGGTAGTTGCCCTCGGTCAGGACGAGCTCGACGTCCGGTCCGACGGGGATCGACCCCGCGACCGGCTGCTCGATCTCACGGTCGAACGCGGGCGCGTAGACCGTGACGCCGTCGCGGGGCGACCGGAGCCGCTCGAGGAGCGCGACGTACCCGTGCGCGTCGAACGTGTCGGGAGCGCCCTTGCGGTCCCGCCGTCCCAGGCGGGCGAGCTCGGCGTCGGCGAGGTGGAAGCCGTCCATGGGCACGACGACGGCGCTCACCCCGGGCGCGCGGGCGCCCTGCGCGGACGGGGCCGACGGGACGCCGCCGCTGTCGGCGGGTGCGGCGCGCTGCGTGAGCGCGGCGAGGACGTCCGCGGCGAGCGTCGACTTCCCCGCCCCCGGTGCGCCGACGATCCCGACGAGCACCCTGGCCGTTCCCCCCGGCGCTGTGCCCCTGTCCGCCGTGCCCCCAGGGGCCGTGCCTCGGGCGCGTGCGACGAGGTCCAGGCACCGGTCCGCGAGCGCCGTCGCGACCTCGCCCTCGATCAGCACCTGGTCACCCTCGACGTCTACGTGCCTCACCCGCGACCTCCTCTCTCGTCACCGATGGCGTGGCGGTGCGCCGCCACCGTGGACCTGAGCGTCCGCCGCCGTGGGCCTGCGCGTCCGTCACCCTCGGAGCAGGTCCGCGACCACGCCGGGAACTGCCTCGGCCACGTCCATGGCCGCGACCGGCCCGCCAGGGTTCGCCCGCACGGCTGCCAACCCGTGGACCGTAGCAGCCGCGGCAGCGAGCTCTGCGGCCAGCCCGGGCTCCTGGACCACGCGCTCGCCGTGGGCGGCCAGAAGGGCGCCCAGGAGCCCCGTGAGCACGTCCCCGGCCCCCGCGGTCGCGAGCCAGGCCGGTCCGTCCGCCTGGGACCACACTCCCTCGGGTCCGACCACCACGGTCGCCGACCCCTTGAGCAGCACGGTCGCGCCCGTGAGCTCGTGCGCGGTGCGCGCCCAGCGCAGCGGCTCGGCCTCGACGTCGGCCCGGTCGACGTCCTCGCCACGCGCCCGCAAGAGGCTCGCGAGCTCGCCCGCGTGCGGCGTCAGCACGACCGACGGCGGGCAGGTCGCAGGCAGCAGCGACAGCGCGCCGGCGTCCACGACGCACGCCGGTCGCGGCCCGGCCGAGGCGTCCCAGGCATCCTGTGCGAGCTCACCGCACGCCACCGCGAGCGCGTACCGGATGCGCTCGTGCTGGCCGGCGTCCGGTCCGGCGCCCGCGTCCCGCTCGCTCGCGCCGTCGCGCAGCGGCGACCGCTCCCCCGCGGCCGGCACCCCCGACCCGAGCGCCCACGCCTGGACCCTGCCCTCGGCGGGCACTGCCTCGGGGCGGGCCGAGACGACGACCCGCGCGACGTCGTCGGGCCCGCGGTACCGCACCATGCCCGCGCCTGCACGGACGGCCGCCGTGACCGCGAGCACCGCGGCCCCCGGGAACGTCGGCGTGCCCGCGACGACGCCCAGGACCCCGCGCGTGTACTTCTGGTCGCTCGCCCCGGGCACAGGCCACAGGCGTGCGACGTCCGCAGGTTCGAGGCGCCGGACCGCGGGGGTTCCCAGCCCGGCGAGGCCCACGTCGACGGGTGTCACGCGCCCTGCGAGGTGGGTCGCCGGGGGCAGGAGCAGCCCGGGCTTGGGTGCGCCGAAGGTGACCGTCCGGTCGGCGGGCAGGACGGGCCCGGGGACCGAGCCGTCGTCGACACCGATCCCGCTCGGGGTGTCGACCGCGACGACCCAGGGTCGCGGCCCGCCGCGGGAGACCCACCCCGACAGCCGGTCCGCGAGCGCCTCGACCAGCTCGCCGGCCACGCCCCGGAGGGCTCCCGACGCACCGATCCCGACCAGCCCGTCGACGACCACGTCGGCCGAGAGGATGCCCTCGACGACCTGTCCCCATCGCGCGCGCCCTGCCGGGGCGCCCAGGTCGAGGACCCGCCCACCCGCGCGGCGCAGCGCCGTCAGGCCGTCGGCATGAGGGTGCTCGCTCGTGCAGACCGCCTCGACGGCGACCCCTCGCCGGGCCAGGTACGCCCCCGCGAACAGGGCGTCGCCGCCGTTGTTGCCCGAGCCCACGAGGAGCACCACCCGTGTGCCGGTCACGTGCCCTGGGCGCGCTCCGCCGTCGGGACTGGCACCCCCTGTCCGCGCGGACCGCGCGTGCGGGAACGCGCGCCGCAGGTCGCCTGCCACGATCGCCGCGAGCGCGAACGCCGCACGCTCCATGAGCGGGACGCCCCGGGCGAGCAGCGGCTCCTCGGCGGCACGGACCTGGGCGGCGGCGAACGCTTCGATCATGGGGCCATGATGCCGCGCGGGGGCCCGACCTGCCGGACCGGCCAGCTCGCGGCAGCACCCTCGCGGGGCCGGCGCCGCACCGGGCTAGATTGGCGACCATGCGATTCGGACTCTTCATCCCGCAAGGCTGGCGACAGGACCTCGTCGGCATCGACCCTTCCGAGCAGTGGGAGACCATGCGGTCGCTCGCTCACCACGCGGACACCGCGACGACCGGAGCGCCCGGCCCGGGCGGCTCGGACGCGCAGCACGCGTGGGAGTCGGTGTGGGTCTACGACCACTTCCACACCGTGCCCGAGCCCACGGGAGAGGCCACGCACGAGGCCTGGACGCTCATGGCCGCGTTCGCGGCGTCGACCGAGCGCGTGCGCCTGGGCCAGATGTGCACGTGCATGGCCTACCGCAACCCGGCCTACCTCGCCAAGGTCGCGGCGACCGTCGACATCGTGAGCGGCGGCCGCACCGAGATGGGCATCGGCGCCGGCTGGTACGAGCACGAGTGGCGCGCCTACGGCTACGGGTTCCCGGGGGCGGGAGCACGCCTGGGCGCGCTCGACGAGGGCGTGCAGGTCATGGAGCAGATGTGGCGCACGGGCTCCGCGACGCTCGATGGCACGTACTTCCAGGTCGACGGCGCGCTGTGCCACCCGCAGCCGCTCCAGGTCCTGGACGGCGTGGGCGTCGACGGCGGCAGCGCTCCCAGCATCCCCCTGTGGATCGCGGGCGGCGGTGAGAAGAAGACGCTGCGCATCGCGGCGCAGCACGCCCAGTACACCAACTTCGACGGTTCGATCGAGGGGTTCGCGCACAAGTCCGACGTCCTGCGGGGGCACTGCGAGGCGATCGGTCGGCCGTTCGAGGACATCACGCGCTCGGCCAACTACAACGTGGTCATCGGGGAGACCGAGGCCGACGTCGAGGACCGCCTGCGGTGGATCGGCGAGCACTACGCCAAGACCGTCCCCGCCAAGGCCGAGCAGACCGTGCGGGACTTCCGCTCGGGTCCGCTCGTGGGTACCCCCGAGCAGGTGGTCGAGACGCTCCAGAAGCTCGAGGGCGCGGGCATGACGTACGCCATCACGTACTTCGCGGAGGCGGCCTACGACCGCAGCGGGATCGAGCTGTTCGAGCGCGAGGTCGTGCCGGCGCTGCAGGGCTGACCGCTCCGCCGGCCCGGTGCCGGCAGGGGCCAGGGGTGCCGGTGCCTGTGCCGGTGCCGGTGCCTTGTGCCGGTGCCTTGTGCCGCGCCGGGGCGCCTCGCGCTGCCCCGCCCCCGGGTGCGGCGTGAGCGGCGGACGGCCGCGCGGGCACCATGGGG
>NZ_JBHXBO010000085.1:0-16530 GCF_042726775.1 Oerskovia sp. NPDC060287 | reverse complement strand
GAACCGGTCAGGACGCCCCTGACGGAAGACGTCGGCGAATTCAGTTCGCCGCGTCGAATGCCTGCTGGATGTCGGCCGAGATACGACCGCGCTCGCTCACCGTGTAGCCGTTGTTCCGGGCCCATTCACGGATCTCCGTCGCACGCGACGGGCCGGCTGCGGAAGAACGCGCCTTCTTGGCCGCCGGACGCGCAGCGCCACGCGTGACCTTGCGCGCGTGACCGACCCACTTCGAGAATGCTTCACGCAATTCCTCGGCGTGCGCCGAGCTGAGGTCGATCTCGTAGGAGACGCCGTCGAGGGCGAACGTCACGGACTCGTCGGCAGACCCACCGTCGACGTCGTCGACGAGAATTACCTGAACCTTCTGTGCCACAGTGCTACCTCGCGTCTTCGAGAATTGATGCTGGTATCTCGAAGTGTGCCATTCTCATGGAATCACGTCAAAGCGAAAGCAGCGTGCCGGGCTACCGAGAAGTCGTCGAGGATTCCTGTGCCGCCCGTTCCTGACGCTCTGCCGCGTCCGCCTGGGCGTCGAGCTCTGCCATGGCAAGGCGTTCCGTGCGGTCCGAACGGATGATGGCGCGCATCGCGAAAAAGAAGAGGATACCGACCCCGACCGACGGGATCAGCGCATAGACGGCCGGCCAGAAATCAGTCATGCCCGCCAGTCTACGACCGGCTCACGGGTGCTGGGTACGTCTCCCACGACGCACCCAGCCCCCGCACCGTCACCTGGACGTCACTGAGCAGGCTTGACCAGCGGGAAGAGGATGGTCTCGCGGATCCCGTGGCCGGTCAGGGCCATGAGCAGGCGGTCCAGCCCCATGCCCATGCCACCCGACGGGGGCATCGCGTACTCCATGGCTGTGAGGAAGTCCTCGTCGAGGCGCATGGCCTCGTCGTCACCCGCTGCGGCCAGGAGCGCCTGCGCCTCGAAGCGCTGACGCTGGATGACCGGGTCGACGAGCTCCGAATAGGCCGTGGCCAGCTCGAAACCGCGGACGTAGAGGTCCCACTTCTCGACCTGCCCCTTGACGGTGCGGTGGTCGCGGGTCAAGGGGGAGGTCTCGACCGGGAAGTCGCGGACGAACGTCGGTGCGTACAGGTGGTCGCCCACGAGGTGCTCCCAGATCGCCTCGACGAGCTTGCCGTGCCCGGCACGCTTGGTGTCGTAGGAGATCTCGAGGCGGTCCGCGATCTTGGACAGGTGTTCCACCGACGTTTCCGGGGTGATCTCCTCTCCCAGCGCCTCGGAGAGCGAGTCGTACATCTTGAGCTGCGCCCATTCACCGCCGAGGTCGTATTCCTCACCGCCCGGAAGCTCGACCACCGTGGTTCCCAAGGTGTCCAGCGCGGCACGCTGCACGAGGTTCTGGGTCAGCTCGGCCATGGTGTTGTAGTCGCCGTAGGCCTCGTACGCCTCGAGCATCGCGAATTCCGGCGAGTGCGTCGAGTCGGCGCCCTCGTTACGGAAGTTGCGGTTGATCTCGAACACGCGCTCGACACCTCCGACGACCGCACGCTTGAGGAAGAGCTCGGGAGCGATCCGCAGATACAGCTCCATGTCGAACGCATTCATGTGCGTCGTGAACGGACGCGCCGCCGCACCACCGTGAATGGTCTGCAGCATGGGCGTCTCGACCTCGAGATAGCCGCGCTCGTGGAAGTTCTCGCGCAACGACCGCACCACGCCCGCGCGCAGGCGGACCATGTCGCGCGCGGCAGGGCGGGCGATCAGGTCGACGTAGCGCTGGCGGACCCGGCTCTCCTCCGAGAGCTCCTTGTGCAGCACGGGCAGCGGACGCAGCGACTTCGCGGCGATCTTCCACTCGTCCGCGAAGATGCTCAGCTCACCGCGGCGCGAGCTGATGACGCGCCCGTGGGCGAACAGGTGGTCCCCCAGGTCGACGTCGGCCTTGAACGCGGCGAGCGACTCCTCGCCCACGACGGCCTGGCTCAGCATGACCTGGAGACGGTTGCCCTCACCGTCCTGGAGCGTGACGAAGCAGAGCTTGCCCGTGTTGCGCAGGAACACGACACGACCGGCGACGCCCACGACGTCGTCGGTCTCCTGGCCGCTCTCCAGGTGCTCGTACGCCGCACGGACCTGGGCGATCGTGTGCGTGCGCGGCACCGAGACCGGGTACGCCTCCTCGCCCTGCGCCAGCAGGCGCTCGCGCTTCTCGCGCCGGACCCGCAGCTGCTCGGGGAGGTCGTCGGACTCGTCGACCGGCACCGGGGCGGTGGGGACGACGGGCGTCTCGTCGGAAGCGGGCACGGCAGCGGCAGCGGGATCGGGGGAGGTCACGCGTCGATTCTACCGGGGAGCGCCGGAAGGGTCTCCGGCGCTCCCCCGCGGTGCTCGTCCCGTCCCGTCCGCAGGGCGGGGCAGCTCAGCCGATCAGGTCGAGGGCCAGGTCGAGGATGGGCGCCGAGTGCGTGAGGGCACCGACCGACAGGTAGTCGACCCCGGTCCCGGCGACCTCGCGCGCCCGGTCGAGGGTCAGGTTGCCCGTGGCCTCGAGCTCGATCTTCGCGGGACCGCCCGGGACGCCCTCGCGCTCGCGCACCCGGCGGACGGTGTCCGCGAGCACGGGCGTGGGCATGTTGTCGAGGAGCAGGAAGTCGGCGCCCGCGTCGAGGGCCTCCATGGCCTGGTCGGTCGTGTCGGCCTCGACCTGGATCAGGACGTCGGGGAACATCGCACGGACGGCCTCGATCGCTCCCGCCACCGAGCCCGCGGCGACGACGTGGTTGTCCTTGACCATCGCGACGTCGTAGAGCCCCATGCGCTTGTTCGTGCCACCGCCGGCGCGCACCGCGTACTTCTCGAGGGCGCGCAGGCCCGGGGTGGTCTTGCGCGTGTCGAGCACCTGGGCGCCCGTGCCGTCGAGCTCGCGGGCCCACGCGCGGGTCGCGGTCGCGACGCCGCTCGCCCGGCTCGCGAGGTTGAGGAGCGTGCGCTCGGCCGTGAGGATCACCTGGACCGGGCCCGTGAGGGCCGCGAGGACACGGCCGCGGGTCACGGCGTCGCCGTCCTGCGCGGTGAAGGTGACCGTGACGGGCGCGAGCCCGAAGCGCTCGGCGACCTGCCGGGTGACCTCCTCCACGACCACGAGGCCGGCCACGACGCCGTCGGCGCGCGCCACGAGGTGGGCCGTCCCCGTGCCCGACGGCGGCACGGTCGCCTGGGTGGTCACGTCCCGGCCGGGCGTGGGGCCGAGGTCCTCGTCGAGGGCACGCGTGACGATGTCGGCGACCCACCGGGGGTCGAGACCGGGCTCGATGAGAGAGGGAGAGTTCACGCGCTCACGCTACCCCCGGTCGGCCGCGCCCCCCGGTCCGCTCCGTACCTCAGACGAGCCGCAGCTCCCCGTCGGCACCGAGCGTGACCTCGATCCGCCGGGCCCACGCGGGGCGAACCTCCGGGAAGTCGGTGCGGAAGTGCCCGCCCCGGCTCTCCTCGCGCAGCAGCGCCGCCTCGGTCAGCGCGGTCGCCACCTGGTGGACGTTCGTCGTCTCCCACTCGGCGGTCTGCGGCGCCGCGACCACGTCGGTCGCCCGGTGGGCGTCCGTGCGGACCGCCGCGAGCTTGTCGGCCGCGGTGCGCAGCCCCTCGCCGTCGCGGATCACGCCCGGCCCTGCCGACGAGATCGACTGGACGCGCGACCGGGCCGCCGCGGGCACGAGCGCGGCCTCGCCGGCCCGTTCCACGGGCTCGCCGAGCGGCAGCTCGCCGGCCGCGACGCGCGCGGTGATCTCCCGCGCGGCACGGTAGGCGAAGACCAGGCCCTCCAGGAGGGAGTTCGACGCGAGCCGGTTCGCGCCGTGCACCCCGGTGCACGCGACCTCGCCCACGGCGTAGAGGCCGTCGAGCGTCGAGCGCCCGTGCAGGTCCGTGACGATCCCGCCCGAGTGGTAGTGCTGGGCGGGCGCGACCGGGATCGGCTCCTCGGTCAGGTCGATGCCCTGGTCGAGCAGGCGCTCGGTGATCGTCGGGAACCGCTTGCGCAGGAAGTCGGCGCCGAGGTGCCGGGCGTCGAGCAGGACGTGGTCGGAGCCCGTGGCCGCCATCTGGCGCACGATCGCGTGCGCCACGACGTCCCGCGGAGCGAGCTCCGCCATCGGGTGGACCGCGGGCATGAACCGGTGGCCGTCGGTGTCGAGGAGGATCGCGCCCTCACCGCGCACGGCCTCCGAGATCAGCGGGAGCTGCCCCTTGGCGCCGAGACCGAGCCACAGCACGGTCGGGTGGAACTGCACGAACTCGACGTCGCCGAGCGTCGCGCCGGCCCGCAGCGCGGCGGCCATGCCGTCGCCCGTGGCCTGGGGCGGGTTGGTCGAGGAGCGGAAGACCTGGCCGATCCCGCCCGTCGCGAGCACGACCGCCCGGCCGAGGGCCGCGCCCACGCCGTCGCGCGACCCCTCGCCGCGCACGTGGAGCGTGACGCCGCACGCCCGCTCGCCGCCCGGGGCGTCGGGCGAGGTGGTCAGGACGTCGAGCACGAGCGCGTTCTCGATGACCTCGATGCCCGGGTCGGCGAGCACGGCCTCGAGCTGGGCCACGAGCGCCCGGGAGATCTCCGCGCCCGTGGCGTCGCCGCCTGCGTGCGCGATGCGGTCCGCGTGGTGGCCGCCCTCGCGCGTGAGCGCGATGTCGCCGCCGGGCGCGAGGTCGAAGTTCGCGCCGCGTCCCACGAGCTCGCGCACGCGCTCCGGCCCCTCGGTCACGAGGACCTCGACCGCTGCCGGGTCGCACAGGCCCCCGCCCGCTGCGAGCGTGTCCTCGAGGTGGGCTGCCGGGGAGTCCGACGGGTCGAGCGCCGCGGCGATGCCGCCCTGCGCCCAGACGGTCGACCCGGACGACAGCTCGCCCTTGGTCACCAGCAGGACGCGCGGGACGTGCGTGCGCAGCTCGAGCGCCGCGGTGAGCCCCGCGATGCCGGATCCGACGACGATCGCGTCGGCCGTCGTCGTCCACCCCGGGGCGGGGGCCGCCAGGCGGCGGGCGAGACGGCGGGGAACCCGGCCGTCCACGCCCGGCAGGTAGCCCTGCGCGGACTCGACGAGCGGCGCCTGCGCGGCCTGGGTCACTCGACCGAGGCGGACTGGAAGGGGGCGATGGGCAGCCCGCTCGGCTCGAGGTCGTACCCCTCGGGCACGAGGCCCGGCTCGTCGCTGACCTCGACGATGCGGTTCTCCTCGTCGACGAACACGACGTTCGGCAAGAAGTGGCGCGCCTCGTGGTCGGCGATCATGCCGTAGGCGATGAGGATGACGGTGTCCCCGGGGTGCACCAGGTGCGCGGCCGCACCGTTGATGCAGACCTTGCCCGAGCCGCGCTCGCCCGGGATCGCGTACGTCGTCAGGCGTGAGCCGTTGGTGACGTCGACGATGTCGACCTGCTGGCCGGAGATGATGTCCGCGGCCTCGAGGAGGTCCACGTCCACGGTCACGGACCCGACGTAGTGGAGGTCCGCCTGCGTCACGGTGGCGCGGTGGATCTTCCCGATCATCATGGGTCGCTGCAAGGAAGCGGGGCGGCGCGTGCCGTCCTGCGGTCCCGTCTGGGTCACTGCGTGCCTCCTGGGCGGGCCGTGCTCGTGACGGGGGGCGCCACGTCCACGGCCAGGTTGTCGATCAGTCGGGTGGAGCCCACACGTGCCGCCACGAGCAGCAGCGCGGGTCCCACGTACTCCGGTTCCAGGTCGTCCACGGTAGTCGGGTCGACCAGCGCGAGGTAATCGACCACAACGCCGGGGTGCTCGTTGAGCATTCCCGAGGCCACCTCGATGGCCCCCGCACCGCCCTGTCCCGCCGCGGCGGCCTCGGCTCCGGCACGCAGAGCCCGGCTCAGCGTCAGCGCGTCGGCGCGCTCCTGCGCGGACAGGTACGCGTTCCGCGAGGACAGCGCGAGCCCGTCGTCGTCGCGCACGATCGGCACACCGACGACCTCGACGTCGACGTTCAGGTCGGCGACCATGCGGCGGATCGCGAGGAGCTGCTGCGCGTCCTTCTCGCCGTAGAACGCGACGTCGGGCCGCGTCAGGTGCAGGAGCTTGAGCACCACGGTCAGCACGCCGTCGAAGTGGCCGGGGCGGAACGCCCCCTCGAGGACCGTGCCGATGCGCCCCGACGTGACGCGCACGATCGGGTCCCCCCCGGGGTACATCTCCTCGACCGAGGGCGCGAACACGAGGTCCACGGCCGGGCGGCCGGGCGCGGGCTCGGGGAGCCCTGCGAGGAGCGCCACGTCGGCGTCGAGGTCGCGCGGGTAGCGGTCGAGGTCTTCGTCGGGCCCGAACTGCAAGGGGTTCACGAAGACCGTGACGACGACCTGCCCCGTGGGGCCGACGCGCTCGCGCGCCGCGCGCACGAGCTGCAGGTGCCCGTCGTGGAGCGCACCCATGGTCATGACGACGGCCCGCGTCGCGCGGTCCGCGTCGCCGTGCCCGTCGGGTCCGGCAGGGCCGGTGCCCTGGGTGCCCGACGGCGCAGCGCCCGCGGGCGCGCGGGCGGCGGTCCGGGCAGGGGCCTCCAGGGCCGTGCGCAGCGCGGAGCGGGTCCGCACGACGAGCGGCTGCGCACCGGTGGTGGGCGTGGGGACAGACATCACTGACCTTCCTCGAGGACGTCGAGCAGCTCCTGGGCCTGGCGGGCGTCGATGCGCCCCGCGGCCAGGGCCCGGCTGGTGGCTCCGCGGCTGAGCTCGCGGTAGGACGCGGGCACGTCGGTCGCGGCGACGTGCGGAGCGGACTCCTGGGCCGAGGTCACGGCCAGCGCGCGCAGGACCTCGAGGTGCTCGGCGACCGTGCCGACGTCCCCGCGCGACACCGGACCCGTCAGGGCCGAGATGGCCCCCGGGCCTGCTCCCCCGCCCGCGTCGGCGGACCGCGTCGCGCCGTCGAGCGCGGCCGACAGCAACGGGGCCAGCACGCGCCCCGGCTGCTCGACGCCCGCGGCCTCGAGGGCCTGCGCGGCCTGCGCGACGAGGACCACGAGGTGGTTCGCGCCGTGCGCGAGCGCGGCGTGGTAGAGCCCGCGCGCCCCCTCCTCGAGGATCACCGGCTCGCCACCGAGCTCGACCACGAGCGCCTGCCCGATGGGCTGGACCGGTGCCGGTCCCGTGACCGCGAACGTCGTGCCCTCGAGGCGCGACAGGTCGAGCGAGGTGCCGGAGAACGTCATGGCAGGGTGGATCGCGAGCGGGATCGCGCCGAGCGCGCGCGCCGGGTCGAGCACCCCCGCGCCGTACCGTCCGGACGTGTGCACGACGATCTGCCCGCCCTGCCACGCCCCGACCTCGGCGAGGCCCGAGACCAGGCCCGGGAGGGCGTCGTCGGGCACCGCGAGCAGGACGAGCTCCGAACGGCGCACGACCTCCTCGACCTCAAGCACGGGGACCCCGGGGAGGAGCATCTCGATGCGCTCGCGCGACGCCTCGGAGATGCCGCTCGCCCCGACCACCGCATGGCCCGTCGCGCGCAGCGCGCTGCCCAGGACCGCGCCCACGCGGCCCGCGCCCACGACCCCCACGCCCAGTCGCCCGGGGCGCCTGCGCTCGGGCGTTCCTTGGTCGGTCATCCCTCAGTCACCCGTTCCTTCACCGCTCTCGATCCGTTCGACCGCTGCCGCGACCTCGTCGCGCCGCATCCACAGCTCGGGCCCCGCGTGCGCACGCGCCTCGCGGGCACGCCGTGCCTGCTCGTCCATGAGCGCTCCCGCGACGTGCTCGTCCAGGTGGGGCACCGACGGCGTGACAGGGCCGGGCACCGAGTGGACCGCGAACGTCGCGACCCGCAGGCGCCGCTGCCACGGCCCCTGCTCGAGGCCGAGCGACTGCGTGCGCTCGTGCGGCACGATCTCCACCCTGCGCACCAGGCGTCCGCGACGCAGGACCAGGGCCCGGCCCGTGACCGCGAAGCCGTTCCGGCGCCACGACAACGGGTCCAGGATCCGGGCGCGCCGCGGGGCCGTCGTGAAGTGGGCCCCGGCGTCGATCCCGGACAGGGCCTCGTCGAGCAGCGCCCGCGGGTCGACCGTGCCGAGGTCCGGCAGGACGAGCCACACCGCGCCCAGGGCCTCGTCGCGCGTGCCGACCGGCAGCAGGACGCTGTTGTTGGTCGTCCCGTCCGAGCTCTGACCGTAGCCCGCCACGTTGACCTCGACGCGCCACCAGTCGGCGCTGCGCCACAGGAGCCCCTGCGTGAGGCGGATCGCCTGGACGCGACCGGGCGGGATGGTCTGCGAACGGGTCTCGAGCAGGCCGTGGCGCAGCCGGATGCCGTCGGGCGAGATCGCGCTGCGGAAGTTGAACTCGCGCGTGAACCGTCCGAACAGGTAGCCGCCGACGCCCAGGACCAGCGGGAGCGCCGTGAACAGCGTCCCGATCTCGCGCGTGCCCACAGCGACCCCGATCAGGCCGAGCACGGCCACGACGAGGACGATCATGGCGACCGTGCGGATCAGCGACCAGATGAGGCGGCCCGGCGGGACCTCCATGACGGGCTGCTCGGGTGCCTCGGGCGCGTCCAGGTGCACGTGCCCGACGACGTCCCCCACCCCGGGGGCACCGGCGCCGTCGACGGGAGCCCCCGCGACGAGCTCCCCACGGGGAGCGTCGCCGACGGCGGGGCTACCGACGGCGCCCCCTGCCGGGGTCCCCCCGACGGCCGCAGCCCGCGAGGGCGTCGTGCCGAGACGCAGGCCTGCGGCCCGCGCGAGCAGCTCGGCCCGCAGGTGGTTCGCCTCGTCGAGCTTGAGGAAGCCGAGCTTGATGCCCGAGTCCGAACCTCCTGCGACCTCGAGCTTGAGCTCGGCGAGCCCGAACAGGCGCGCGACGAGCGGCTGGACGATGTCCACCGCCTGGAGGCGGTCCAGGCGCGCCTTGCGCTGCTGCCTGAACAGGACCCCCGTGTGCAGGCGGACGGACTCGTCGTCGATCGCGTAGGTCGTCATGCGCCACGCCAGGGCCGAGTAGCCCAGCCCGATCAGGCCGACCACGAGGATCGCACCCAGGATCTGCCACCAGCCGTTGCCGGCCAGCATGTTCTGCCCCTCGGGGAGCCCCTCGAGGGTCCGGTTGCCGACGATGACGAGCAGGACCGCGATCACGGACCAGCCCCGGACCACCGGGGTCACGGGATGGACGCGGTGCCAGGTCAGGTCGGTCGGCGGAGACTCGGGCGGAGTGCTGCGCTCGGTCATAGCCCGGCCAACCGTGCCTCTCCGCGCGATGCGAGCCGGTCGCGCAGGCGCTCGGCCTCGGCGGGCTCGAGCCCTTCGATCGACGCGTCCGTCGCGGGCGACGCGGTGTGCAGCTGGACCTGCGCGATCCGGAGCCTGCGAGCCAGCGGGCCGGCCTGCACGTCGACGTACTGCATGCGGCCGTAGGGCACCACCACGAGCGAGCGGAACATCACGCCCTTGCGGATCAGGAGGTCCTCGTCGCGCTCGGCGTAGCCGATCGCACGGACCTGACGGGGCACGACCACGACGCACCAGACGCCGATCACGACGGCCACGGCCGGGACGATCCACAGCCAGACGAGGCTGAAGACCAGCGCGAAGACGGCCCCCAGGACGAACGGCACGAGGAGCGAGATCGCCACCGTGACGAGCCGTGCGGTGACGAGCCGGCTCGAGACCCCCTGCCAGGTCACCCCGGGCGGGTCGAAGGGTCCGCTGGGTGCCGTCGCCGGGACCCGGTCGACGGGATGGTCGGAGGCGTGGTCGGTCATGGCCCCATCTTCCCATCCAGGGCGCACGCACCGCGTCCTCCGATGTGCTGACGCTCGTCAGCCCGCGGCGTCGGCCTCGGGCTCGTGATCACCGGGCGCCCGCGACCGGCCGCCGTTCCCCGGCTCCGTGTCCTCGGGCGGGAGCTGGCAGAACTTCTCCACCACGAGCCCGACGACGGCGAGCACGAGCGCGCACGCCGCCGCGATCCCTGCGGCGATCGCCCGGTCGCGGCGTGCCTCGATCGCCAGGTCGCCGAGCACCGCGACGACCTGTGCCAGGTACCACCCGGCGAGGAGCGAGCCGGTGAGGGCAGCCGCCTTGGCCAGCACCAGGGTGCGTGCCGCGCGCAGCGGGTCGAGCGACGGCCGACGTCCCTTGAGGTACGAGCGGACCGCCCACCCCGCCCAGAACACGGCCGCGGCCAGCCCGACCAGTGCCACGTCCACGATCCAGGGCACCGCGGGCAGGTAGGTCGCGCGGCGCTCGAGCCCGACGACGACGAGCCACCCGAGGAGCGTCGTGGCGACCGTGACGAGCAGGAGCGTCGTGACCTTGGTGCGCTGCATCAGCTCGACGGACCGCGCAGGTCAGCCGGGAAGGACATGGGCACACCCGTGATCGGTTCCTGCTTGACCGGCTGGGCAGGAGGGACGGGCTGTGCCGGGTGCACGGGCTGGAAGGCGCTGGCGGGCGACTCGTGGACCGGGCGGAACGCCGGTGCGGCAGGCTCGGGGGCCTGGGCAGGGCGGTCGACGGGCTCGGGGGCGATTGCCGTCTGCGGCGGGAGCTGCGGTCCGGGTGCAGCCTGCTGCGCCGGAGCCGTCAGCGCGGACCAGCTCGGGAGGGCCGGGGCCTCGTCGTCCGAGGAGCCCGTCGGCGGGGTGGCGCCCAGGTGGTCCGCGGCGCCCTGCGCCGACACGTCGGACCACAGCGGCGGGACCTGCGGGTGCGGCGGCTCCTGACCGTCCTGGGGGTGCACGGGGTGGAAGGCCGGGACGAACGGCGCGGGCTCGGCCGGAGCAGCCGGCCGCTCCTGGACGACGGGTGCAGGTGCCGGTGCGGGTGCAGGTGCGAACGCGGGCTGCTCGAGCGCTGCCTGAGGAGCCTCGGGCTCGTCCGGCCTCTCGGGGACCGCCGGCTCGGAGACTGCGGGCTCGGCCGGAGCGAGCTGGTCGGGGGTGGCCTGCGCCGGGGCGGCAGCCGGCTCGTCGACGGGCACCGCCGCCGGGGTCGCGGCCGGGGCGGGCTCGGGCTCTGCGTCCGTCAACCAGTCCAGCGCGAGCCAACGGATGCCCCCACGGTCGGGAGCCGTCGCGGCGAGCGTCGCGACCGGCCCACCGCCGAGCCCGGGCAGGAACGCCTCGGGGGCGACCTGCGCCCAGGGCTCCAGGACGAACGCCCGCTCGTGCGCGCGGGGGTGCGGCAGCTCGAGGTCCTCGGTGATCTCCGCGACCGTGCCGTAGACGATCAGGTCGACGTCCAGCGTGCGCGGGCCGTTGCGCTCCGCACGCACTCGTCCGTGGGCGTTCTCGACGCCCTGGCAGGCCCGGAGCAGGGCTCGCGGCGACAGGGTGGTGCGGGCGAGCAGGATCGCGTTGAGGTAGTCGGGCTGGTCCGGCCCGCCGACCGCTGCGGTCCGGGCGAGCGGCGAGACCTCGGTGATCTCCAGGCCGGAGATCCGGTCGAGGTCCGTGACCGCGTCACGGAGCGTCTGCTGGGCGTCTCCCAGGTTCGCCCCCAGGGCGAGGACGACCGGCACGAAGCCCGCAGGAGCCTCGTCGAGACGATCGGTCACCGGCACGGGCTCGGGCTCGGGTGCCGGCTGTACGGTCGGCTCGGGAGCCGCCACCGGAGGGAGCACGGGTTCAGGCGTCGGCTCGGCCGCGACCGGCGCCTCGGCCGCGAGCTGGGCGGCCTCCAGCGCGGGGACCGTCTCAGCGGTCTCGGCGAGCTCGCCGATGACGGGCGGCTCGGTGTGCGCGACGTGCACGATCTCGACGGGCTGCTCCGGCACGGGGACCGGGTCGACCGGGGCGACCGGCGCCAAGGACTCGATCGGCGCCGGCTGAGCCTGCTCGACCGGCTGGTCAGACGCTGCCGGGGCCTCCGGCGCAGTGGGCTCCGAGGGGATCGAGGCGACGGCGGGCTCGACGGACGCCGCGGGCGCGCTCGGCTCGACGAGGGCTGCGGGCACGGGTGCCGCTGCGGGGTGCTCGGCAGGGGTGTCCAGCTCCTCGTCTGCGACCGGCTCGGCCGCAGCGACGGGCACGACCGGCACGACCGACTCAGCAGGAACGGGCTCGTACGCCGCGGCTCCGTGCACCACGGGCGGCTCGGCGCTCTGCGCCTCGGGCGCGACGACCTCGTCGACCGCGACCGGCCCGTCCACGACGGCCGGCGCCGGCGCGGGCGAGACGTCCTCGACGACCACGGGAGCGAAGTCGGGAGCCGGCTCCGGCGCCACGGCCTCGGGGAGAGCCGGGGCCTCGAGGGAGACCGGTGCGACGTCGTCGGGCACGGCAGGAGCTGCCTCCGGGGCAGAGACCTCCTGGACGGCCGCGGGCTCGACCACGACCTCCTCGACGAACGGGGCGGGAGCAGGCGCGCTCAGGGCGTCCTCGGGTGCGCTGTAGAACGAGTCGAGCGCCTCGACGAACTCAGCGTCCGAGACGCTGCTCGTCACGGACTCCGCCGCAGGAGCGCCGAGGTCCTCGGGAACCGCGAGGAAGCCCTGGTCGGTCGAACGGTCGGGGGCCGCGACGGGGGCTGCGGGCGGGATCGACGGAGGCATCACGGCGGGTGCCTCGACGGACGCCCCAGCGGCGGGGCCGGGCTCCCCGACCGAGACGTTCCCGAGCACCGCGGGGGTGATCGACCCGACCGGGAGGGGAACCACGCGGGCGGACTCGACCGCGACCACGGGCACCTTCACGCGGTCGCGACGGATGACGACCTCGACGTCGTCGAACGGCACCGTGATGGGCGCCTGCGGCTTGTGGATCGCGACGTCGACCGCCTCGATCGTCGGGTGACGCAGCGCGACCGCCGCGACCCGCTCGGCGACGGTCTCGATGAGGTCGGCGGGCGAACCGGCCAGGACCTCGACGACGTCCTCCGCGACGA
The DNA here is from genome assembly GCF_042726775.1 of Oerskovia sp. NPDC060287. NCBI lineage: Bacteria > Bacillati > Actinomycetota > Actinomycetes > Micrococcales > Cellulomonadaceae > Oerskovia > Oerskovia sp. NPDC060287. Next base: position 3,663 of record NZ_JBHXBO010000085.1, on the reverse strand, counting down.
CCGCGTAGCTCACGGTGTCCTCGAGGTCGTCGCCGGACGCCGCGCGCCGCGTGTCGAGGTGCAGCACCACGTCGGCACGGAACAGCTGACCGTCGATCCGCTCGTGCTCGAAGACTCCGTGGTGCCCCGTCGCGCTGAGCCCCGTGAGCCGGATCTGGTCGAGGGGGCGACCGTCGGTCCCGTGCACCGCTCCCTGGAACGCTGTGCTCACGTCGTACTCCTGTCGTCGCTGTCGTTCGTTCCGCTGCCGTGCGCCCGCTGCTCCGCCCGGTCGGGCAGGTCCTCGGGACCAGCGGTCCTTCCCGCCGGTGTGCCGGAGGCGACCGCCTCGGCGACCGTTCCCCCGGAGGCATCTTCCCCCGTCGCCCCGGCCCGAGTCCACGCCGCGGCGACCCGCACCGCGTCTGCCGAGGACCGGACCGCGTGCACCCGCACGCACCAGGCACCCGCTGCCGCCGCGAGAGCCGTGATGGCCGCGGTCGCCCCGTCGCGTGCGAGCGGGGGCACGGGCTCGCCGTCCGGACCCGCGAGGAGGTGCCCCAGGAACCGCTTGCGCGAGGCACCGACGAGGATCGGGAAGCCCAGCCCGCGCAGGACGTCGAGGTGCGTCAGGAGAGGCCAGTTCGTGGAGCCCGCCTTGGAGAATCCCAGGCCCGGGTCCAGGACGATCTGCTCGTCCCGCACGCCCGCCGACCGCAGCGCCTCGACGCGTGCGGCGAGCTCGTCGCGCACGTCCGTCACGACGTCGTCGTACTGCTCCAGGTCGTCCATGACGTCCGCGTGCCCGCGCCAGTGCATGACGACGAACACGGCTCCGGTCCTCGCGACCACCCCGGCCATGTCCGGGTCCGCGAGGCCCCCCGAGACGTCGTTGATGATGCGCGCGCCCGCCGCGACGGCCTGCTCGGCGACGAGCGCCCGCGTCGTGTCGACGCTCACGACCGCACCCTGGGCCGAGAGCGCGGAGATCACGGGCAGGACCCGGGCCAGCTCGTCCTCGACCGGGACGCGCCCCGCACCGGGTCGCGTGGACTCGCCCCCGACGTCGAGGACGTCCGCGCCCTCGGCGAGGAGCTCGAGGCCGTGCTCGATCGCCGCGCGCGGCTCGAACCACTCGCCGCCGTCCGAGAAGGAGTCGGGCGTGACGTTGACGACGCCCATGACGAGCGTCCGGTCGAGCTCCCCCAGCTCGGGCAGGAGAGCGGGGGCCGTGCTGTGCTGCGTGTACCGCACCGCGTCGTGCCTACCGTCCCAGGATCAGGCTCATGGCCTCGGCGCGGGTCGCGCCGTCGCGCATCTGGCCGCGCACGGCCGAGGTCACGGTCCGCGAACCGGGCTTGCGCACGCCCCGCATGGACATGCACAGGTGCTCGCACTCGACCACGACGATCACGCCACGGGGCGCGAGGTTCTCGACGAGCGCGTCGGCGATCTGCGACGTCAGGCGCTCCTGGACCTGGGGACGGCGCGCGAACACGTCGACCAGCCGGGCCAGCTTGGACAGCCCTGTGATGCGTCCGTCCGCGTTGGGGATGTACCCGACGTGCGCGACGCCGTGGAACGGCACCAGGTGGTGCTCGCACGTCGAGTAGACCTCGATGTCCTTGACCAGCACCATCTCCTCGTGACCGAGGTCGAACATGGTGGTCAGGACGTCGGAGGGTTCCTGGCGCAGACCCGCGAAGATCTCGCGGTAGGCGCGGGCGACGCGGGACGGGGTCTCCCGGAGGCCCTCGCGGTCCGGGTCCTCCCCCACGGCGAGCAGGAGCTCGCGCACCGCGGCGCGGGCCCGCTCCTCGTCGTACTCGGGGACGTCCGCCGGGGCGCGCAGCCCCTGGTCGGGCACCTGGGCCACGTCAGGCCTGCCCGTCGTCGACCACACGGTCCGCAGGGAGCTCGCCGATACGCTCGGGCGGGAGCTCGTCGGCGGCAGCCGCGGCCTCGTCCTGCGGGACCACGATGGGGTGCCCCTGGGGGTCCTTGGGCATGGTGGCCTTCTCGGCCTCGGTCAGGACCGGGGGCCGCTGCGAGACCGACCGCTGCTCGCTCGAGAGCCAGACCTCGCGCGCGTCGCGCTTGACGACGGGAGCGAAGATCTCGGCGAGCTCGGCCTGGTTGAGCGTCTCCTTCTCGAGCAGCTCGAGGACCAGGTGGTCGAGCACGTCGCGGTACTGGACGAGCACCTCCCTGGCCTCGTCGTGGGCCGACTCGACCAGGCGTCGGACCTCGTGGTCGACCGTGCCCGCGACCGACTCGGAGTAGTCGCGCGTGTGGCCCATGTCGCGGCCCATGAAGGGTTCACCCGCACCCGTCCCGAGCTTGATCGCGCCGACGCGCTCGCTCATGCCGTACTCGGTGACCATCTTCTTGGCGATCGCGGTCGCCTTCTCGATGTCGTTCGAGGCGCCCGTCGTGGGGTCGTGGAACACGAGCTCCTCGGCCACGCGGCCGCCCATGGCGTAGGCGAGCTGGTCGAGCAGCTCGTTGCGCGTCGTGGAGTACTTGTCCTCGAGCGGCATGACCATGGTGTACCCGAGCGCACGGCCGCGCGGCAGGATCGTCACCTTGGTGACGGGGTCCGTGTAGCGCATGGCCGCGGCGACGAGGGCGTGTCCGCCCTCGTGGTACGCCGTGATCTTCTGCTCCTTGACGTTCATCACGCGGGTCCGCTTCTGCGGGCCGGCGATCACACGGTCGATCGCCTCGTCGAGCGCGCGGTCGTCGATGAGCTGGGCTCCCGAGCGCGCGGTGAGCAGCGCGGCCTCGTTGAGCACGTTCGCGAGGTCCGCACCCGTGAAGCCGGGGGTGCGACGTGCGACGGCCGCCAGGTCGATCTCGGGGACGATCGGCTTGCCCTGGGCGTGCACGGCCAGGATCGCCTCGCGGCCCTTGAGGTCGGGGGCCTCGACCGCGATCTGACGGTCGAAGCGGCCCGGGCGCAGGAGCGCGGGGTCGAGGATGTCGGGGCGGTTGGTCGCCGCGATGAGGATGACGTTCGTCTTGACGTCGAACCCGTCCATCTCGACGAGGAGCTGGTTCAGCGTCTGCTCGCGCTCGTCGTGCCCGCCGCCCATGCCGGCGCCGCGGTGACGGCCGACCGCGTCGATCTCGTCGACGAAGATGATGGCCGGCGAGTTCTCCTTGGCCTGCTGGAACAGGTCACGGACACGGCTCGCGCCGACGCCCACGAACATCTCGACGAAGTCCGAGCCGGAGATCGTGTAGAACGGCACGCCCGCCTCGCCGGCGACGGCGCGCGCGAGGAGGGTCTTGCCGGTCCCGGGAGGCCCGTAGAGGAGCACGCCCTTGGGGATCTTGGCGCCCACGGCCTGGAACTTGTCCGGCTCCGCGAGGAACTCCTTGATCTCGTAGAGCTCCTCGACGGCCTCGTCCGCGCCGGCGACGTCCGCGAAGGTGACCTGCGGGGTGTCCTTCGAGGCGAGCTTGGCCTTGGACTTGCCGAAGCCCATGACCTTGGAGCCGCCGCCCTGCATGCGGGACAGCAGGAACCAGAACACGAGCCCGATGATGAGGAAAGGCAGGATGAGCGAGAGCGCCGACGCGAGGAACGAGGGACGCGCGATCTCCGAGTTGTAGCCCTTGGGAGGGTTCGCCTCGGTCACGGCGTTCACCACGGCCTCACCCTGGGGCGCGACGTAGAAG